>JADGAE010000090.1 GCA_015232165.1 Nitrospirota bacterium | reverse complement strand
GCCCCCTCCTCAGACCTCCCCCGCAAGGGGACCAGTCCCCTTGACCCCATTATGTGAGCACCTCCATTAAATCTCTATCTTATTATCTAATAGACATCTCTGTTGATAAGTACCCTTTAAACCTGTTAATAAATCAGAAGGTAAATGTAGATAAGAGCATTGGCTAAAATTATAAACATTTGTGGACAGTAATCAAACAGTTATTAACATATATACAAGTAACGTAAAGTCTCACAGATATTGAATAATGATCGTTTATGCACATATTAACAGCTCCTATTACTACTACTATTTATTTATTTAATATATATTTTGATCATAGAACATTCCACTTTCAAAGGCCAGGAGACATTAAAAGAGCATCTTAAACGTGGTTCCTTTGGTTCTGTCTATATCTATGGAACCCTTGAGTTTTCTCGTGATCAAATCACAGACTAGTTGCATACCCAATGAGCTGAGTTTTTTTATGTCCAGGTTCTCCGGTAATCCAATACCATTATCACCTACGGTTAGTTCAAATTTATTATCTTCCGTCGTAGTAAAACTGATCCGTATACAACCCTCATGAGTGTTAGAGAAGGCGTACTTGAGGGAATTTGAAACAAGTTCGCAAACTACCAATGCACATGGAACTACAACGTCAACATCAAGCATCTTAATACTTATATCTAACTCCAGTTGAACATTAGTACTGCTATGATATACTCTGTAAGACTGCAACAACTCTGTTGTCAGCTCCTCAATGTATTGGGCAAAGTCCAGTTTGGACATGTCGGCAGACTGATACAGCTTCTCATGTATCAGGGCCATAGACCTGATACGTTGCTGACTATCCATGAATATACTTAAAAGGTTTTTGTCTGATATGGTTTCTGCCTGAAGGCTTAAGAGACTGGATATTATTTGTAAGTTATTCTTTACCCTATGATGAACCTCCTTGAGAAGTACTGCCTTGTCCATGAGAGATGCCGACAGGAGCTCGTTTGCTTCAGACAATTGGAGGGTACGTTGTCTTACGGCTTCTTCAAGGCTCTTGTGCCATTGTTCAAGATGTCGGTCGTTAACGATCCTCTTACAGGCCATATATAGAACCTCAAAGAGCTTATTGGTGTCCACGGGTTTTAAGATAAAATGGTTCACATTTATCTCTATTAAATCCGTCAGATACTGTGAATCATTGTATGCCGAAGTAACGATAACAATTTGTTCGTTATTGATCTCCTTGATCTGCCTTGTCATTTCGATCCCATTCATAATGGGCATACGTATATCCGTAATAACGATATCATGTTTGGCGAGTTTATACTGATCAAGCCCCTCCTGACCATTTAACACACAAGTGACGTTATCAAAGTGCTTTGAAAGTATATTGGACATTATCCTTGAAAGGTTCTCATCATCTTCCACAAACAAAACTGTTATGTCTTTTGAAATCTCTTTTAACTTCCTAACTATCTCTCTCAATTCCATTTACACTCCATATCCATTACTTATGCTCTTACCCGCATTGTTTATATATTAAAATAAATTTAGTTATTTCTGCTACAAAAAATTCTGACATAAATTATTGAAGACTTGTTGCATAAATCAACCAGACAAGGCTACGCAGGAAGGGGCCAAGGGGGCCGGGAGTGCATTGAGCACCAAGAAGCGGCTCCGCCCCCTTCTTTTCTCTTTCTATGAGCCATCTTTTGACGTATAGACCGAGCGAAAATCCACCCAACGAACCATCCGAGGCAATCACCCTATGACAAGGAATAACGATAGGCAGCGGATTTCTCCTCAACGCCTGACCTACCGCCCGAGCCCCGCCTACAATACCAACCCACCTGGCCATATCCTTGTACGTACAGACCTCCCCATGTGATACCCGTTCCAGGGCCTTGTACACAGCCGCACAAAAACTCGTTACTCCCTCCAAAGAGAGCCTTATATTAAATACAAACCGTTTACCGGCAAAGTACTCATCAAACTGACTCCTTATAACGTCACTCACCGGATGAACTACGCACTTGGGTCTATCCAATGTCACAGCCTTAAGCGCTTCGCCTTCAAATACAACGTAGACAACGCCAATAGGGGAATTTATGCCGTCATAATACACTATAACAAGAGCCTTATACCCGAATAGTAACAGCAGCACTGATGGTCAAGGTCGTTGATGAAGGAGCGATCATTACCGTCCTGGAAGGCTATTCTTACAAAACAGCCACCCCCTGAGAGGTTTGAGTGCATCTCTTCAATGACCTCCCCCATCCCCCAGTTGTCATACCGGAGGTGTCTTACCTTGTCTCCTACTCTCAGAAATAAACGTTGCATAATTAACTCAAAAAGTGTGTATATTATAAACGAAATGCCCCCGTATAGTAAACGAATCCTTTCCCCACTCATCGGGCAGAGGCCAAAACGGTGCGGCATCCTTAATTGAGCGTACTGCGGCCTCATCCAGCGCCTTATGTCCCGATGTCCTGACAACCTCAACCGTGCCAAGGGTGCCATTCTTGTTTATTGTAAAGCTGATATACAGGTCACCATATATCTTTTTACGCGCCGCTGACTGTGGATACTCCCAGACACTTTCTATTCCTTCCTTTAAACGTTTCATATACATGGCATACCGCATGTCATCGACGTCCAGCGACAGGCTGTTGTCCTTCCTGTCAGGTGAGTTAGAGCCGTGTCTTGTGCCCTCGTCCTTCTTGCGGGAGGCCAAGGCGTGTTTTTGGATGACGTCGCTGTCAAAGAGGTTGTCAATTGAAGGCGGGGCGGGTTTTTTTTGGTTTTTAGGTGCCACATATGCCGATGATGGCACCTCTGTCTTGTCAGGTTCGGGGGGAGCGGTTGATTCATCAACCGGGGATGGGGGTGTCAAAGAATCTTTAGGTCTTGGTTCTTCAATGCCCTTTGGAGTGAGGGGTGGTTGCGGGGCCTTGGCAACAGGTCTGTCCGGTTCGTGGATATTTGGTCTGGGTGGTGATGGTTTATGTGACAAACTTGGCGGTTGGCCTGCAACGGACGGTTTTACCTCAGATTGGGCGGATTTCCTGGCTTCCGAGGTCGGCGATGTCCGTTTCTCCGACGGTGTCTTTGCCGGCGGGATGTTTGTTTGTGGAGCCGGTCTGGTCTCAGGCGGGACAATTCGTGCTATAAGGGGTTTTTCCTTTTTGTATCTGGGACTTGTGCCCTTGGGTTTTACAACAAATAGCAACATAAAGATGACAAGTACATGAATTGCCACCGATATTGCCATATAACGCTTAACCATGTAAGTAGTTAGGATACATCCCGGCCCCCGCAAGGATTCTGGTACAGGTCGCCCCCGTAGGCCCACCTCCCACCACTGCCACATGTGTCTCTAACGCGCTCATTAGTGCAAAAAGAGTATCCTCTTTATATCTCATGGTAACTATACTTTCAGGCAAGAAATGAGGAGGGCGACTCCGCTCGCACAGCGACGTTACCGCGCCCCTCCTCAAACCTCCCCTGCAAGGGGACCAGTCCCCTTGACCCCGTAAAGGGCTGGTTGATATGGACAGGGTCTCTTAAATTTACCATGTTTTTTTAATAGGATACCAAAAAGAAGAGAAGGAGAAAGGAGCGGTCCCTTCAGTCCTCCCTGCAAGGGGAGAGGTGAGGGCCCCGGCCATAAAAAAGCCCCCTTGACCCCATTATGCTCGATTCCATGATTCATAATATTGCATCTTGGTACATTATTATAACGTTAATTTATCAAATTGTGTTGAGAGATACAACCGGCTCTTTACGTGGTCAAGGAGGCCGTGCGGGGGCGGAGGGGGTACATTCTCTCTTCTTCCTTTTCTTCTCTTTCTGCTTTCTCCTGCAGCTTAAAAAAAGTGATTGAATTTTATATTAGGAATCTGCTTTAATAGATATATTACTTTATATTAATAAAGATGTGGAAGACTAAATTGAGAAAGGACGATATCGAACAAGTAGACAAGCTAAAGGAGCTTAGGAGTCGTATTGACGCGATAGACGAGCAGATGCTCAACCTGCTCAACGCCAGAGCCAATCTTGCTCTGGATGTAGCAAAGGTCAAAAAAGACAACAACCTTGATTTCTATAACCCCAAGAGAGAGCGGGAGATCATAGAGACGCTCCAGAAGATGAATAAGGGGCCGTTTCCGAACTGTGCCTTGAGGATTATCTTTAAGGAGATATTTTGTGCCTCTCTTGCCCTGGAGCAACCCAGGACGGTGGCATATCTGGGACCACAGGCAACCTATACGCATCAGGCGGCACTGAAATACTTCAGCTCCTCCTGTAAGTTCTTACCGACAAAGAGCATTCGCGAGGTGTTTGAGAAGGTTGACTCCGATGTGGCCTCCTTTGGGGTCGTGCCGATAGAGAACTCCAACGAGGGGGCGGTCAATTACACGCTCGATATGTTTATGGACTTCAACCTAAAGGTCTATGCCGAGCTCCTGTTGTCGATATGCCACAACCTGCTCTCCAAGGTCAGGGATAAGTCCGAGATCACCAAGCTGTACTCCCACCCCCAACCTCTGGCCCAATGCCGTGACTGGCTGGAGAGAAACATGCTCGGTGTACCCATCTACGACTCCGCAAGCACGGCCCAGGCAGCAAGTACGGCAGCCGAAGAGTTTGGTGCCGCCGCCATCGGCAGCGAATTGGCCGGCAAGATGTACGATCTTAACTTTATAGAGAGAAACATCGAAAACATAAAGGACAACGTGACCCGGTTCCTCATCATCTCAAAGGAGTCTCAGGACAGGAGCGGCCACGATAAGACGTTGATGATGTTTTCGGTAAAGGATGAGCCGGGGGCACTCTATGAAATACTCACTCCATTTAAGAAACAAAAGATAAACATGACAAAGATAGAATCAAGACCTACCAAGAAAAAGGCATGGGATTATGTCTTCTTTGCAGACATTGAAGGCCATATTGAGGACAAAAAGGTCAAAAAGGCCCTCGATGCTATAAAGAAGCGAAGTGTTCTGCTGAAAATCCTGGGTTCCTATCCACAAGTTGACCAAATTGAAAAATAGTACGCCAAGACCGCCGGAGTATATAAGCAAGATAATCCCCTATATCCCGGGTAAACCGATAGAAGAGCTTGAGCGGGAACTCGGTATCGGCAATTGCATAAAGCTGGCCTCCAACGAAAACCCGTTGGGCCCTTCACCCTTGGCGATCAAGGAGATGCAGGCGGCGCTTGCGGGATTAAACCGCTATCCCGACGGTGGGGCGTATGCTTTGAAGGCGGCACTAAGCGGGTTTTATGGTGTGGATGCGCAAGATATAGTCATAGGTCACGGCTCAAACGAACTACTGGACGTGGCGGTGAGGACGTTTATGCCGGCAACGGAAGGCAATATCTATGAGTGCATCATGGCAGACCCGTCGTTTATCGTCTACTACAACTCTACGGTCAAGGCCGCAGGCACGGCGGTAAAGGTCCCCCTTACGCACGACTACAGACATGACCTGCCTGCCATGTTGGCGAAGGTCAACGACAAGACCAGGATTGTGTTCATCGCCAATCCCAATAACCCCACCGGAACGATTGTCCGGGCGGAGGAGTTTGATACGTTAATGAGGGGCATCCCCGATAACGTCCTGGTGGTCGTGGATGAGGCATACTACGAGTATGTCACCGACAAGGCATACCCCGACAGTATGAGGTACTTCAGAGAGGGGTATCCGATCCTTATCCTGAGAACATTTTCAAAGATATACGGTCTGGCGGGTTTGAGGATAGGTTACGGGATAGCCCACCGCTCGATAGTCGGTGAGATGGATAAGGTAAGGGAGCCGTTTAATACGGGATCACTTTCCCAGGCTGCGGCCATCGGGGCGCTTAAGGACACCGGACACGTAAGGAAGTCAGTTGCCGTCAACGAGGCCGGCAAGGCGTATCTCTATGAGGGGTTGAGCCAGACATCGGTTGAGTTTGTGCAGACGCAGGGTAATTTTATATACATTAATTTAAAGGTTGACGCTAACACTATCTATAATAAACTATTACAACGCGGTGTGATCGTAAGACCGATGGGAAAGACGATCATACGAGTGACAATCGGTTTGCAAAATGAGAATGAAACTTTTATGCGGAATTTAAGGGAGGTCTTGTAGAATGGACATTATTGTGTTAAAGAGGACTGCGGTGCAGGAGGAGATAGACAATATAGTTAAGAAGCTGGAGTCCAAGGGCTTGAGCGCTAATATTTCAAAGGGTACGGAGAAGACGATAATAGGCGTTATCGGTGATACGTCCAAGATATCAGACGAGGAGGTTGACTCGGTCAGGGCAATGAGAGGTGTGGATGAGTGTCTTCGTATCGTCAAGCCTTATAAGCTGGCAAGCAGAGACTTTAAGAAGGACAACACAGTAATAGACGTCAATGGAGTGAAGATCGGCGGCAACAAGATAGTTGTGATAGCCGGCCCCTGTGCGATAGAGAGCCGGGAGATTCTTATGGCCATAGCGGATAAGGTCAAAGAAGCCGGTGCCGGTTTCATCAGAGGTGGGGCCTTTAAACCAAGGACCTCGCCATATACCTTTCAGGGCCTGGGTGAGGAGGGTTTGAAGATACTTGCAGAGGCACGGCAGCGTACCAATATGCCAATCGTGACCGAGCTGATGGACCCCCGCGACCTGATGACGATGGTCCGGTATGCCGATATCATACAGATAGGGACTCGCAATATGCAGAACTTCCGACTGCTCCTGGAGGTTGGTATGACGGATAAACCGGTGTTGTTAAAGCGCGGGATGTCGGCGACGATCAAGGAGTGGCTGATGGCCGCCGAGTATATCATGTCCCGGGGCAATCACAAGGTAATCCTCTGTGAGCGCGGGATCAGGACGTTTGAGACCACCACGCGCAATACGCTTGATCTGAGTGCCATCCCCGTGTTAAAGCAGTTGACCCACCTGCCGGTTGTCGTAGACCCATCCCATGCCGTGGGCAGATGGGACCTGGTAGCGCCGATGGCCAAAGCGGCTGTGGCAGCCGGAGCCGACGGCCTCCTGATAGAGGTGCACACCACTCCCGAGGAGGCATGTTCCGACGGGGAACAGTCTCTGAAACCGGATGTCTTTAAGGAACTCATGGAACAGCTCAAACCCATAGCTGCGGCCGTGGGGCGTGAAATTTGAGCAG
>JADGAE010000089.1 GCA_015232165.1 Nitrospirota bacterium | reverse complement strand
CAAGGGGACTGGTCCCCTTGCAGGGGGTTCTGAAGGGGGCGCGGTAACGTCGCTTTGCGAGCGGAGTCGCCCCTTTCTTTCCCCAAGGCACCCATGAGTTTCTTATGCACCCTTTTTTTTGCGTTGTGATTAGGTGCCGGCGTGTTATAATATAATAGATGGCAATTCGAGGGCATGTTGTTGAGAAACTTGGTAACGGGCTGAGACTTGATGCTGAGGATGTATTGTCGCTGTTTGAATCGGATGACCTGTTTGAGATAGGGCAGGCGGCCTCCGAGATGGCGTACAGGCTCCACGGCAACAGGGTGTACTATACGCGAAACCACCACATCAACCCGACAAACATCTGCGTCAACCGGTGTAAGTTTTGCGCCTTCAGTCGTTCAAGCGGCCAGGCCGGGGCCTATGCCCTCACCATCGAGGAGATAATAGACAAGCTGAAGACCTCACAACAACCTCTCGTTGAGATACACATCGTGGGCGGATTACACCCCGAGTGGCCGTTTCTCTACTATCTGAACCTGCTCTCTGCCATAAAGGAACACTTCCCGCATGTACACATCAAGGCCTTCACGGCCGTGGAGATAGACTACCTCTGCCGGATAAGTGGGATGGGGCTGCGGCAAACTCTACAGGTGCTCAAGACTCATGGACTTGACACCATGCCTGGAGGGGGTGCGGAAATATTTGCACCGGCGATCAGAGAGGTGCTCTGCCCGGAGAAGATATCCGCCCAGAGGTGGCTGGCCGTACACGAGGCCGCACACGAAATGGATATCAAAACAAACGCAACAATGCTCTATAGACACATAGAGTCCTACGAGGACAGGGTGGAACACCTCCTGGCACTGCGGCAACTACAGGATCAAACGGGTGGTTTCCAGGCGTTTATCCCCCTGAGCTTTCAACCGCACAACATGCAGATAGAGACCCCCTTTCCCTCCGCAATCGACGATCTGAAAACTATAGCCATCAGCCGACTGGCCCTTGATAACTTCCCACACATCAAGGCCTACTGGATCATGCTGGGAGAGAAACTGACCCAGACGGCCCTCCTGTTTGGCGCAAACGATGTCGATGGCACCGTCATGGAAGAAAAAATTGCACATAGCGCCGGCACCGACTCCGCATCCATGCTCACGGTGGCGCAGTTGAAGCACATGCTGACAAGGGCCGGAAAGGTCCCCGTACAGCGCAACGCCTTCTACGAGGAGATCGACTGAGTTGCCCACAGGCACCCACCACTTTCTTATGCGCCCCCCTGCATTTACATAATAGACGTCAATATGCTAAAGTTGATAAGAGTGACATTGTGTCCTCTGAGAGAATAATCCGCAATAAGGAGAAAAAAGACTAATGAGTGCATATTTGGAGATAACCCTGAAAATAGCAGAGGCGGACAGACCCAATGCAGCGGGCGTATACACCAGGTACAAGCAGCCGTTTTTAGATAAGATACCCGGCGCACGGTCCAAGGAACTGCTAATCCGCAGCGATGACGTACAGGTGCTGCACGGTTTTGATTCCGTGGAATTGGCCCAGGCCTACCTCGGCAGCACCCTGTTCACCGGTGATGTTGTTGAGGCACTGAAGCCATATCTGCAGGCAACACCGGATGTCAGGATTTATCAGGCGGTCTAAGGAATATAACAATAGCAATCTGACAACGGGGGGGTAGATACCCCCCTGATAAACACAAATAAAGGCTTTTAAACGGAGGGTTACGTGCAACAAACAAGCATACCTGTAAAATGGACACAACAGTTGCAAACCGGCGTTATCTGGCAGGACATGCAACATATTGAGCTACTGGATAAATTGTGTATCCTGCACGAGTCAATCTCTGAAAACAGAGAGATGAGCGAGGTTGAAGATACGTTTAGCTTCCTGGATCACTATACCAAGAGTCACTTTGCGATAGAAGAAAGGTACATGGCTCAGTATCAGTATACCGACTATCAATTGCACAAACAACAACACGAAAGATTCATAAACGACCTCACTACCCTGAAAAATGACTTCTCCGCCAGGAATAAGCTGGCATCATTCGCACTGTGCTTTGACCTTAACACATGGTTTGTAGATCACATAAACGTGGCAGACAGGAAACTAGGGGAATTCTTAAAGAACAATGCCTGATGTAATCTTTACAACGCTCAAACAAAAGTAATGCTTCACCCCTCTTGCTCACTGCACCAGCACGGTGGGGACGACGGACATGCCCACCCTTAAGGTGTGTCTCTTGACGGAGTCCTTGTTGTCTATGAGAATCTTTACGGGTATCCGCTGAACGACCTTTACGTAATGGCCGGTGGCATTCTCGGGCGGAAAGAGCGAAAACACCGACCCCGTCCCCGCCATGATACTGTCAACCTTACCGCTAAAGGTCTCCTGCGGATAGGCATCAACCTTGATGATGACGGATTGACCGGGTTTTATCTTACCGAGTTGAGTCTCCTTAAAGTTGGCCGTTACCCATACGTCCTCCAGTGTGACTATGGCCATAAGCGGCTGTCCGACCTGTATCTGATTGCCGACCTCCACGGACTTCTTGTTTATGTAGCCATCCACGGGGGCATAAACCGTTGTGTAGGTCAGATTTAACCTGGCCTGACTCAAGGCGGCCTCCCTCTGTTTAATAACCAGCCTTTGTGTGTCTATGGATGTTTCAGTCTGTCGTATGAGTGCCCGTTGGGTCTCAATGGCTTTTTCGCCTAGACTGACCTGCCTTATGGCAGACTCCATTTCGGCAGATTTGACCTCGTGTGCGGTGAGGGTCTTTTCATAGCGTTCCTTTGAGATGGCCTCCTTGTGGTAGAGCCCCTCTGCGCGTCTTATGTCCCGCTCCGACTGCCCAAGGCCCGCACGATGTGCATTGACGGTGGCCTGAGCGCCCTTGAGACGCTCACTTAGCTCCAGCAGTTGCCTCTTTGCCGTCTCGACCCGCAGTTGTGCCTCCATGAGCCTTGCCTCTTCGGCCTCATAGGCCGCCTGCGACTCTCTTTCCTTAACAGCGTAATCGACGGTATCAAGAGCAACGAGGGGCCGGCCCTTCTTGACCGGCTCGTTGTCTGAGACGTAGACCTCCCTCACTGTGCCGGCAACCTTTGAGGCAACCGTGTGCATCGAACCGTCTATGAAGGCATCATCGGTACTGATGTGTGTAGCATTATAAATCCGGTACATGTATATGCCCACTACTGCCCCTGTCAGGACAAGAAGCAATAGCACGACAAGCACATTCCTCTTCTTGTGGGACTCTTTGTTTTCAACGATATTGGTATTGTCTGTATCCATATTTCTCTCCGGTCTTAGTGTCCATACTCCGAGACGATGTCTATTGCCGCGGCGTAGAGTAGTGTTGCATAGGCGCGTTTGAGGTCAAATAGCGCCCTGTAGTAGTTTGACTCGGCAAGGGTCAACAGGGCAATGGCATCAAGGACATCCGTGGCGCTGCCCTGTCCCTCCTGGTAGCGAACCCTGTTGATTCTGAGGTTTTCCTGCCCATGTGCAATTGCCTCTCCGGTGACCTTGGCCCGCTCGGAGGCCGTCTTTGTATCAAGATAGCCCTTTTGTACCTCAAGGCTGATATCATCCGTAATCTTCTTGCGCTCTTGTGACACCTGTGCTGCCTTGTGTCTTATTTTGGAGACCTCGGCCCTGGCGGCACCACCATCGAAAACATTTAACTCGGCCCCCAGGACAGCCGACCAGTTGCCTTCGTGCACCTGGTATCGGTTTTCGGTGTAGCTAAACCCGCCCTGGACGTAGAATCTGGGATAGTACGAGGCCGTCTTTGCCTTGGATTGCAGTTGGAGCATTTGTATTTGCCGGTCTGCCATCTTGATTTCCATCCTCCGGGTATGGGCGTGCATTAGGTACATCTCAAGGGGTTGAAGTGGTGGTGGCTGCGGGGAGTCATCTATGAGCGTCACGCCGTTGTTTAGGGGTCTGGTGAGGAAGTAGTTGATCCTTGAGGCGTTGAGGGTTCTGAGGTTTTTGAGGCTCAACAGGCGCTGCCTGGCATCGGCCAGCCTTACGTCTGCAGCGAGGGGGTCGTTTCTTGTTACCACGCCTTCGTTGTATAGGTTGCGGGTCACCTCTGCGTGTGCATGAAGTTGCTCAACCTCCCGCAGGGCAACGTGTATGAGACTGTCCGTCTCAAGCAGCTCAAAACATGCAAGAAGATAGCTTAAGGCCACAACACTTCTTACCCTGTCAACGTCGAGCATGGCCTTGTCGATGGCCGCCAGCGACTCGTCATACCGCGATAGCCTGGCACCAAAGTCGTAGATGGTCTGTTTAACGGTGACGCCGTAAAAGAAGGAGGCCTTGTTGGCGGTATTTACCGTGTTGTTGTTAAAGATGGCACCCGGTTGATAGTATAAAGAGGAATGTCCGACCGAGATATCCACGGAGGGTCTCATGGCGGCTTGCGCAAGATCGGACTCCGAGGAGGCAATGGCAACGTTGTGTGAGGTGATATTGATCAACCTGCCGTGTTCGGTGGCAATCCCAAGCCCCTCCGTGATAGTAAGCGCGTCCTTTAAGATATTTACCACCTCGGTGTCCGCACCGTAGCAAAGCAGCGGAATCGCCAGGAGAATGGCAACAAAAAGAAGAAATAAGAAGGGGACGGCTCCGCACCCCCTCAGCTCCGGGTGGAGCATCCCCGCCACAAAGAAGCCCCCTTGACCCCTTCTTGTCTTATTCACTGTGGATTGCATATACACAATACTTCAATTGTATATCAAGCTAAATGGAATTTGCAAAAATATTGTGGTATTGGGTATTGACAGGCAAGTGTCGTTCCTGCTAAAGCTGGAATCTATACGCCTTTTATGGTGGCATGGAGTGGATTCCTGCTTGCGCAGGAATGACAAGAATTTCGCAAACCTGATTTATCTTTGCTATAGAACTGAACAATTGTATTTGTCTATACCTTACTTTTCAAATTGAAAATTGAGGGTGATATTTTTTTATTTTAATGTTACAATATACTCGTTGTGAAATGCAGAAAGTGTAACAGTAAGGTAGTGTTGGTTTTAGGGTGTACGGCGGCGTTTCTGAGTTGTACGAAGTGTCGCAAGAGGTTTAATATCTCCGAGTACATAGACGAATTAGACGAAAAGACATGGGAGTTGATATCCGGCAGGAACAGCGACCGTGCATAGACTGCAAAGACAGTAAGAAAGGAGTTTAAAACAAGATGGCGGCTAGATCGCGACCAAAACGTAGCCTCTCGGTATTAAAGAGGACAAGGCAGGCCCAAAAGAGTCAGTTGCGCAACAGGATGGTAAAAAGCAAGCTCCGCACGCTTACCAGAAGGCTTGAGGAGGCCATTGAGGCCAAAAATATGGAAAAGGCAAAGGAGTGCCTGGTGGAGGTGATCAGGGCTTATGACAAGGCCGCAACCAAGGGTGTCTTGCACGACAATACGGCCTCCCGAAAGATATCCCGTCTATCGGCAAAACTGCATGCCCTCATGGGGAAGGCTGCCTAAAAAGGCTCCGGCTTAAGAGAGAAACCCAGGCATATTCCCCTCCCGTAAAGGGGAGGGGGTACCCGCTGAAAAGCCTATTCTTTCTTAGCTTAACACCCGCGGGGGTCCGAGTGGGAGTAGGGCCGGCCATCCTCTCTTTTCGTGTAGTCATAGCTCCGGTTTCCTTGTGTACCATTGCGTTGCTCTTTCGTAAGCGTAGGCGGCCTTGAGGATTGTTTCCTCGTCGAAGTGGCGACCGATGAGCTGAAGGCCCACGGGTAACCGTTTGGAGTCAAAGCCGGCAGGGATTGATATGGCCGGTACTCCCGCGAGATTTACCGAAATTGTGAATATGTCGCTGAGATACATCTGAAGGGGGTCGTTGGCTTTTTCGCCGATCTTAAACGCCGTTGTCGGCGAGGTTGGTGTCACGATAACATCCACCTTCTTGAAGGCCTCTTCAAAGTCCCTCGTGATGAGCGTCCTTACCTGTTGTGCCTTTTTGTAGTAGGCATCGTAGTATCCCGAAGACAGCGCATACGAACCCAGCATGATCCGACGCTTGACCTCTCTGCCAAACCCTGCAGCACGGGTCTTGAGATACATCTCCAGGAGGTTGTCGCCATCAACTCGCATTCCGTACTTGACCCCGTCGTAGCGGGCGAGGTTTGAGCTGGCCTCAGAGGTGGCAAGGACGTAGTAGGTGGCAACGGCATAGGCCGTGTGTGGTAGGTTTATCTTTATGGTAGTGGCCCCCTGGGCGCTGAGTTCGTCTATGGCCTTGAGTATGCACGTATGAACCTCCTTGTCCATGCCGTCGATGAAGTACTCATCGGGGATGCCGATCTTAAGCCCCTTGAGACTTCCCCCAAGCGCCTTCGTAAAATCCGGTATCTCAACGAGTGCGGAAGTGGAGTCCTTTGGATCTCTGCCGGAGATCAGGTTTAGCAGGATGGCTGCATCCTCAACGGTTTTGGTAAGGGGGCCGATCTGGTCCAACGACGAGGCAAAGGCCACAAGGCCATACCGTGATACCCTGCCATAGGTGGGCTTGAGTCCAACCACGCCGCAAAAAGACGCCGGTTGGCGGATGGAGCCACCCGTATCCGACCCCAGGGCCGCTATACACTCATCCGCCGCCACAGCCGCTGCGGAGCCACCGCTGCTGCCACCGGGGGCCCTGTCGGTAGCCCAGGGGTTTTTCGTTGTGAAAAAGGCCGAGTTCTCCGTCGAGGAACCCATCGCAAACTCGTCCAGGTTGGTCTTGCCCAACAGCACATAATCGGAGAGCCTCTGTGTGACCGTGCTCTCGTAGGGCGGGACGAAGTTCTCCAGTATCTTTGAACTGCAGGTTGTCCTGATACCCTTTGTGCATATGTTGTCCTTGATGGCAAGGGGGATGCCCGACACCGGAGTGCCTAAGGCACCTGCCTGTGTTGACCTGGCACGCTGTGTGCCAATGTCCCTGGTGACCGTGACGTAGGCATTTACCTGACTGTCAACCGCATCTATTCTATCAAACACCGCATCGGCAAGCTCAACGGGGGTTATCTCTTTGCCGGAGATCATCTCTTGCGCCTTCTTGAGCGTAAGTGTATATGGTTTCAAAACGCCTCCTTTATTGCTTTAATCTTGTTAATCTTGGAACTATTCTATCATTGTTTCTTTGTTTGTTTCAATATCTTAGGGTGCATGGGGTGCATAAGAAAGTCATGGGTTGCTGCGTCAAAGAAAAGAATGGGGACTCCG
>JADGAE010000088.1 GCA_015232165.1 Nitrospirota bacterium | reverse complement strand
AAGGATGGCTACCAAAAGCAACACCAACACTATCACCCCGCCACCAACGGCAAGTCTCTCCTCTTTTATAGCCTTAAGTACCATACGGTTATTATATGCTCAAAAAGTCCTTTTTTACAATACTCTCTTATCAATGTTAGGAGCACCTATTCTCCAAACGGGAACTTATGTCACTCAATTGCAACATAATGTATAAATTGGCCGTGTATTTGTATGGTTTCGTGCTATTGCATAAGGGCGCATCAATTTTTCATGGGTAACAAGATGTCCTTTATGGGGTCAAGGGGACTGGTCCCCTTGCAGGATGAGGGTCTGAGGGAGAAGGACAGAGTCCTTCTCCCTTTTTTTTCTCAAGGCACCCATGACTTTTTGATGCGCCCATTGCATAATTACGTATTGACAAGCACGCATATGATTTGGTATAACAGTACAGAAGAAAAAACAGACTCTCCTTTATGGAGAAAACAAAAAAAAACGATCTATGGGAGGATTCAATGTCTAAGAAGTTAATGGGACAGTTTGACGAGTTGATTGAGCTGGCAGCCAAGTTTGTAGAGCGTCAAAAGGGGATATGGGACCACACTGCATGGATGGACTTTCTGGCAGATGTACAGAAGCTGGGATTTGAGACAACTGAAGAGATGAAGGCCTACCTGGGGACATTGCTTGAGTCAATGAAGAAGTTCTACGGTGCGGCGGCCACGACCGACGGCATTACAAATGCCATGATGGCCCTTGCAGAGAATTCCGTTGGATTTATCAAAAAGACAAAAGGTACCTGGGACCACGCCGTATGGATGGAGTACCTGCAGGACGTCAAGAAAAAGGGGCTGGCCGTATCGGATGAGACAACAAAGTACATGGGCACTGTAATGGAATCCATGAAGGAGCTTTACGTCTTTCCGCCCATAGCGAGCAAGATACTTGCAAAGACGGGATTGGGCAAGGCCGAATAAGGATTTCACCTTTTTTCCAGAATGCTTCAGAAACAACAATTGTGACGTGATTACCAAAAGGAGGTAGAGATTGTGCCCATGAGTACGAGAAGGTTGGCGGTGGTTTGCGTTTTGCTTATTACGGTGGTTGTCAGTGGTTGTGGGTTTGTGGGTGATGGCCCGTTTGGTTGGGCCATGACTTATACCACAATACCTGTAGCAAAGGGGCCCCTTGCCGGCGGCAATAGAAACGGACTTGCATGTGTACACTCCGTCTTGGGTGCAATCTCTATGGGTGATGGCAGTATTGAGGCCGCTATAAGAAACGGAGGGATCACCGGTGTATATACCATAGACCTCTATAGCCAGAGCTTCTTTGGTGTATATACAAGACAGTGTACCGTTGTGGTTGGGCAGTAACACTGCCATCTTCCTTGCTCTTTTGGACTTATAATGCCCGTGGTGGGCCCGGCAATACGGGGAACTACCGGGGGAGGTTGACTGTCAGGACGCTGCCACGAGGGCCGGGAAATCCAAGGTCCTTGCCGTCAAACGTCACCTTCACACCTCCGGCATTACCCAGCTTAAGACTAAAACTATCGTCCCCTGTCCACTGTGCTGTATCTCCCGGCATGAGGGTCATTGCCTTTTTGTTTTTGCCGTCTATGGTGATGCTGACCCACGTTGCCTCAAACGCCTCCAGGCTCAGATTGTGTTTGAATGACAAGTCTGTATCACGGTAGGTAACGGGCACGGACACGGGCGCTACCGCCGGTTTTGGCGCTTTGACAAAGGCCGGTTTGAGCAGGACCGGCTGTCGTGTGTCTTTGAAGTCGCTATCAACAATGTGTTTACTTATCATAGTGCCCGTCATCTTCTTTACACTCACCGGAGTCATCTGTCTTTGATAAAAGAAAAACACCCCCACTGCAACTACAAATAACGCTATTGCCGTGTATAACAACGGTCTTATCGGTAGCAAGGACTTTTTCTCCGGCTCTTGCATGCGTAAGTCGGCCTCTCTGGACTTCAGCATTTGATCGTTATATATCCGTAACCCTTCCTCCGGATTTACGGAAACAGCCTTCAGATACGCACGTATGTAGCCCTTGATGTATATCTCTGCCGGAATCTTGTCAAACCGTTCCTGCTCAAGGGCATCGAGATACTCACTCCGTACCCTTGTCTTTATGGCTATATCCTTCAACGACATATTGGCCTGTGTGCGCAGACCTCTGAGATACTCACCAATCATATCCGTTGCCACCCCTTACCACCCTTGCACTTAACCCTTTCAAGTTAAACATAACATCTATCCAACCACTCATAATGGATTTTATCACAGAATGAATCATAATATCAAGGTTACGAATTGCCTGGGTGCATAAATTTTGGGTGGGTATTCGGAAGTTATTGTCTAATCTGTCATTACACTTTTTTTAAAACAAGATTAAATGCGGTTTTTAAAAATAGATTCCCGCTTTCGCGGGAATGACAGGAAATGGCATTTTGCGCCCATATGTGCCTGCCCCTGGCTCGAACAGGGGTCATTCCACAGCCTGCCCCTGGCTTGAACAGGGGCAAGCAGGAATCCATTACCCACCACTTTCTTATGCACCCAATTGCCTTGTCTAAACTCCATACGAAATGATCTCGTTGCATATAGCGCGTTTAGATTTGATTAACTACAAAATACACGGCATTTTAATGGAGTCAAGGGGACTTCTTCGTGGCGGGGGCGAATATTACTCCTGTTCATGAGGGTTTCTTCCGGCAAAATGAGGTTGCCCTGGGCGGTAGGGCAATTACCTAAGAAGTGCTCGTGGTGTTTGTCCGGTTAAAAAAATCTGTGGGAATTATTTTTTAATTTCCTTTACCATGCCAAAACCCATGTTTCCCTTTTCACCAAAGCCTGCATCGTAACCGATCCTGATGAGTTCGGGGCTGCCCTTGACCTTGAAAGGGGCGATGAACCCTATTATTTCCATACTCAGGAAGCTGATCTTTTTCTGTATCTTGCCGTCCCTTTTTCTTACATACTCCTGGTCAAAGGTAAATGACAGGTTATCGTCTTTTGGTCTGGCGTTGTGTATGATCATGTGCTTCTTTATCAGATTGTCTCTGACGGCCTTTGCAAACCCCACTTCGGTGTATCTCAGGTAGTGGGGGGAGGGATTTCCGCTGGCGCTGTTGGTTGATACGGTGATGGGGGAGAGGGCCGTAAATTCCATATCACTGGAGAAATGAACTTCCTTTAAGACCTCGATCTTGACAATATCAAACCTCACACCAGCAAGCAACAACGTATCGAGTTTAATAGTCCGTTGAGCAAATTCAATCAGGAAGTCACTCACCGGCGACGATATGTACCATTGGATATGCCCCTCGTCAAAGCTTATCCTATCTTTTTCTATACGATAGTTGTCAAAATTGAGGTGCGAAAACGTAAACATCCTAAAACGCATTCGTGCCTCCCGCCTTGCCCTGTCAAATGACAAGGGCGGGGTACCAAGAGAGTGCTCTCTCAGGATCTTGTAGATTGCTGATGCCAGAAAATGGTTATAATTTATCGGGATACTGGCATTTGCAATCTTGTTATATAGGACAATTCTTATTCTCACATTTAACTCCTTTAAGTCTGTGCTTATTAGTCAATTTTCATACCATTTGACTTAAACGTATAAAGCGGCGAAAAAACACAGTCTTAATTTTTGTCTTATAACATACATATGGAATGTATTCCATGCATTAAGGAATTGATTCCATAGATTTGGCAAAAAACCTTCCATGGCTTAAATCCGTTTCTCCAGTAAATCCTTTCATACGTGTATAGCGCATTTCTATTGGGTGCAATACAAAGAAAGAATGGAGGGCTTTGCCTTCTTGGCGCTCCAGGACGCTCCTGGCTCCCTCAGACCCACCTCACAAGGGGAGGGGCGAGGCGCCCCCGCCACGAAGAGTCCCCTTGACCCCATTAAAGTGCCGTGAATTTTGTAGTTAATCCAATCTAAACGCGCTATATACGTGTAATCATATTTCATACACTACCTGTTTTCGCTTTATGTAACATCGCCAACATTAGATAAAAGAATATTGTATAAGACACTCACTTACATATAGCTTACATTTCAGAAAAAAATCGTATCCTCTTAAAAAAGAATGGTAAAAATGTGGTCAAGGGGGCCGGCCCCCTTGCAGGGGAGGTCTGAGGAGGGGGTGCGGCAACACCCGCTGTGCGGGCGGAGCCGCCCTCCTTTTTTCCTTTACCATGAAATATAAAGAAGATACAAAAAATCGTATCCTCTTTATATTGCCCTAAACTGGGAAGTAGCCCTAATCTGGCTGTTGATTTCTTTATTCCTTATGAATTAAACTATCCGTAAAATAGCATGAGAGGTTCTGTCTGTTATGGAAGTACTTGGAAGGGTGGAAAATCTTAGAGACGACGGCGGCTTGGTTTGGGAGAAAGAGATTGGAGTATCTATATGAATAATTCATTGTTTGACAGACTTAACAACACGGTCGGCAGGCTTGGCCAAAAGATCGCCTTTAACTTCTACAAGGATGGCAAATGGCATGGCATCACTTATGAGGACTTCCACAGCAGGACCCTCCGATTGGCCAGACTCTTTAGCGACATGGGTGTGGGCAAGGCCGACAACGTTGCTATATGTGCAGAGAACATGCCCCAGTGGTGTGCCTCCTACATGGCCGTTGTAGCCCTTGGGGCGGTGGTCGTTCCCATCGATTCCGAGATGGGCGCTGCGGAGATAACCAACATACTCAAGAGCTGTAAACCGACCCTGACCTTGTGCAGCCAATATGTATATCCCAGGATCGCCGCGGCAGAGCTGCCCACAAACCAGGACGTTATCCAAGACACGCCCCAAGAGACGACAAAGGGCATGACGATACTGCGCTTTGACTCCGGTGAGTTTCTCTCAGCCTGGGGCAGTCAGGATGCCCCAGGCACTTACGATACCCTAAAAGACACATATAAAGCCGACGCTCAAGACGTCGCATCCATCATATACACCTCCGGCACAACGGGACACCCCAAGGGGGTGATGCTCACACACGGCAACTTCTGCACTGACGCCGATGCCCTGCACGATGCCAGGATCATCAGCGAGGACGACAACCTCTTGTCAGTCCTGCCCCTGCACCACACATACCCGTTTATGGGCAACTTTATTATGCCGATGACCTGCGGTGCCACCATCACCTATCCCATAGGGCTAAAGGGTGCCGACCTGATCAGGTCTATCAGGGAACAGGGGGTCACGATACTCATCGCCGTACCACGTCTGTTGGAGATGCTCCTTAAGGGCATCGAGGGCAAGATAAATGCCCGACCACTACCCGTAAGGGCGGTTATGGCCAAGTTGACGGGGCTATCATCCAACCTGCGCCTTAAGAGGGACATAAACATCGGCAAGACGATATTTAAACCAATCCATGAGCAGTTTGGACCAGGATTTAGATTCATGGCCAGTGGCGGGGCCAAGCTCGCCCCCGAGGTCATGACGGCACTTGAGGCCTATGGCTTTACCGTGCTGGAGGGCTATGGCCTTACGGAGACCTCTCCCGTGGTTACGTTTAACCCGCCAAACCAGCGCAAGGTCGGTTCAGCAGGCAAACCCCTGCCGGGCGTTGAGATAAAGATCGCACCAGCACCAGTAACAGATCAACAGCAGGGTCAATCACCGTTGGAAGGTGAAATCCTCATCCGCGGCAGAATGGTCTTTAGCGGATACTACGAAAACCCGCAGGAGACCGCCAAGGTGTTTACCGATGACTGGTTTCACACCGGCGATGTGGGCTATCTCGACAATGAAGGCTATCTCTACATAACGGGCAGGGAAAAGGACGTCATCGTCCTAAGCTCCGGCAAGAACGTCTATCCCGAAGACGTGGAACGACGCTATGCCGCCATCCCGATAGTGAAGGAGATATGTGTATTTAGCAAGGACACAAAGATGCTACGCGCCATCATCGTACCCGACATTGACGCGGCCAAAGAGATGCAGGTCTTAAACATTAATGAGTATCTGAGGTGGGAGACAAACAGGATATCACAGCACCTGCCACCATACATGAGACTCAGCGGTTTCGTATTGAGTACAGAGCCACTGCCAAAGACGCGACTTGGCAAGCTGCAGCGCTTCCTTGTTGCGGACATGATCCATGCAAACAAGACCTCGGAGACAACACATAAAGAAGTAGAGCCAACTGACGCCTTGAGCGTCCGGGTCATGGAGGTCGTCAAGCGTGTCGGTGAGCTTGAGGACATGCCCTCCATTGCCGACAACGTTGAGTTGGACCTCGGGTTTGATTCCCTGAAGCGTCTGGAGCTTATTGCCGCGTTGGAGAACCTGTTTCAGATACATGTCTCCGATGACGTGGCTGCCAACCTGCACACCGTCCAGGAGTTGATCGACGGGGTCAGGCGTTGCCTGGAGACGGTCTCCGGCGGTGGAGATATAACAGACCGGATTACGTTGAGCACCCCCACAGAGGATGCCGGGTATGTAATCAGCGTGTTGACCAAACAGCCCTCAGAGGCGGACATCAACGCCCTGGGTCTTACGGACAGGCGCTCGTTATCGGCCTCCATTGGGATAAGGTCTCTGAGGCTGTTCTTTCATTCCGTTTACGGGGCAAGACTCAAGGGTCTGGATAATCTCATCCCTCCGCCCTACATACTTTGTCCAAACCACGTAAGTTATCTTGATGCCTTTGTCGTGGCTGCCATGTTACCGTTAGAGGTGTTTGACAAGTTGTACTTTCAGGGTGCGGAGGAGTTTTTCAGGTCGCCCTCGGGAATTAAGTTTGCCCGTCTGGCGCACGTAATCCCCATAAATCCCGACCTGCAGTTGACCAGGGCATTGACGCTTTCGGCGTATCTGTTGAGAGAGGGCTATAGTATGTGCATATTCCCCGAGGGTGGACGCTCGCTAGATGGCAGCCTGTTGCCGTTAAAGAAGGGTGTTGGAACGCTTGCCATCGAATGTGGAGTCCCGCTCATCCCGCTGCGCATAGGCGGCACTTATGAGGCCCTGCCCCGTGGGACGTATCTGCCGCGAAGGAGCAAGGTCACCCTCACAATCGGCAAACCCTTGTACCCGGCTGACTTCACACAATCCGGCAGCAAAGACAGTTACCGGCTCATAGTTGCCGCACTCCGGGAAAAAATGGCTGCCATATGAAAAAAACGTATCCTCTTTATATTTCAGGGTAACTATGTTTTTACGCTTTATGGATTCCTGTTTACACAGGAATGACACACTTAGGAAAAGGCTATTATTGTCAT
>JADGAE010000087.1 GCA_015232165.1 Nitrospirota bacterium | reverse complement strand
GTCGCAGCGGGTCGCACCCGCCCCGGGCACGAAGAAGTCCCCTTGACCCCGTAAAGGACATCTTGTTTACCCACCAAAAATTTATGCAACCAGTGCAAAGGCAGATTTGACAAGTGATGTAAAAAGAGTTATAATAACCAATATACATGGAGATAAATCGTTATAACATCAGGAGTGGTTATTTAAGGGGGCACGGACCCTTCTTTATGCCGAGGGTCGCTGACCTCTTCTTTAAATACCGGACCACCCCTGGACGACCCTTATCGATGCGCCGTAAAAGTGCTGCGTATTTTGAACTTATATCAAAATTACTATGAAATAAAAAAAACAAGGAGGATAAATACTATGGTTTCGATAGCGCCTTCAATACTTTCAGCAAACTTACTACAACTTAAGACGGAGTTAATCGCCAGCCAGGAGGCCGGGGCCAACATGTTTCACATTGACGTGATGGATGGCCATTTTGTCCCTAACATAACCGTTGGTCCGTTTGTTGTGCAACAAATAAGAAGGGCAACGGTTTTGCCCCTTGACGTACATCTGATGATAGAGTCTCCCCACAGGTACCTCATGGACTTCATAAGGGCCGGCTCCGACACCATCACTGTCCACGTTGAGGCAGACAGACACCTGCACAGGACTGTGACCTTACTAAAAGAAACGCGCTGCAAGGCCGGCGTTGCCATCAACCCTTCCACACCCATTGACTCCCTGGTGGAGATACTGCCGCTGATCAATGTGGTGGTTGTGATGTCGGTCAATCCGGGGTTTGGTGGACAGGAGTTTATACCGCAGTCTATCGAAAAGATCAGACGCCTCAAAAAACTGATCGACCAAATGGGGTTGAAGACCGTCATAGAAGTAGATGGCGGAGTGGGTCCAAAGAATGCCGCAGAGGTCATACAGGCCGGTGCCGGTATCCTGGTTATGGGGTCGGCGTTTTATAAGTCAAAGGATTACAAAGAGACCATTCGTGAGATAAGGTCGATTTAAGCGAAAATGAGTGCGGCCTCAGAAATGAAGTCCCTGGCGGATGAGCAGCGATTAAAGGGTAATTACAAGGCCGCCATCAAATATTATCGCGAGGCCATAAGTCTCTCCACCAAGAGGGGAAGACAAGGAGGCCGAGCGCAGGGTGAAAGCGCGCGCCTGCGACAGATAATGGATGCCCAGGTGGGCCTGGCGCTGGCACAACGGGCATTGGGACGCTGGAAAGATGCCCTCACCGTCCTGCAAAATGCCAGGCAACACTATACAGACACCAACGACAAGGCAGGGATCGCCTTTAGCCTCTGGGCTGAGGCTGGCACCCTGCGAGTCAAGGGCGATATCTCCGGCTGTATTGGACTGTTTAAGCAGGCAATGGGTCTGTTCACACGCCTTGGCGACGACTCGGGCGTGGGCTACTGCCTGTGCGGCCTTGGCGGGGCACACAGGATCAAAGGCTCCTACCAGGACTCCCTTGATTACTACAACAGGGCAAATGCACTGTTTTCCTCCCTGGATGACCACTTCGGCATCGCATATTCCTTTTGTGGTGTGGGCAACGCCCTCCGAATGAAAAACGAACACAAAGAGGCTAAGGACTACCTCCACAGGGCACTGACCCTCTATGGCAAGATAGGTGATATCGTGAGTTCAGCCTACACGCTATTAAGCCTCGGTTTGTTTTATACTATAGTAGGGAAATATGAAATGGCGGATGGTTTTTTTGACAAGGCACAACAACGCTTTAAGGCCACATCTGACGCGCGAGGGAGCATTTATGTCCTCCTTGGTAGGTGCCAATTAGGACACTTGACCAATACCGGCGCAGACAACGCAGGTCTCCTGGACAGGGCGTTACAGTACGCCAACCAGTATGATTTTTCGGTTGAGAGGTGTCATTGCGTAAAGTTAGGTGCGATCTTAAATGGTGCCACCACGGACTGCTATCAGCAATTGGGGATTACCAATGTGGGTGATGTATTACCTCTGAACATCCCCTGAGAGAGAATGGTTTAGAGAAAAGAACGGTGTTGTTATGAGCGTTACATGGCATAAGTCAACCTGTCCTTACTGTGGGTTTGGGTGCGGCATAATGGTTGGAGTTGACGGCGGCAAGGTCGTAAAGGTGACCGGCATGAAGGGTCATCCCGCCAATGACGGCAGGTTATGCGTTTTTGCAGAGACATTGCCGGGGGCGCTTTATGCGCAGAACCGATTGACACAGCCAATGATCCGACGTCATGGCAGTCTGGTAGAGGTTGCCTGGCAGGAGGCTATTGAACATGTGGCCAAGACGCTATTGGATATAATACGCCAACACGGCCCCGATGCAGTTGCGTTTTATGGCGGTGCCAGTAAACTGACCGAGGAATATTATCTGATTAACAAACTTATGAGGGCCTGTATTGGGACAAACAACATTGAATGTAGCACGCGTCTGTGCATGTCCAGTACGGCAACCGGTTTGCTTTCAACCATTGGCGCTGATGCCCCCCCCGCCTGCTATGCCGACATAGAAGAGGCCGATCTGTTCTTCATTGCCGGCAGTAACATGGCCGTAACGGTGCCGGTGTTGTTTCAGCGGGTTCGGGCGGCAAAGAAGGCCAACGGCGTTAAGATTATTGTTGTAGACCCGCGCAAGACTGACACTGCTGCAATAGCCGATATCCACCTCCAGCTCAGACCCGGCACCGATGTTGCCCTCAACAACGCCCTGGCGCACGTGCTCTTAAGGGACGGCTTTGTTGACGAGGGTAAGGTTGAACGTTACACAAGCGGCCTGTGTGACCTGAAGGACTTTCTGAAGGGTTACACGCCAACACTCGTAAGTCAAATAACGGGATGTCCGCAGGGGCAGATCGTTGAGGCGGCACATGCCATAGGCCGGTCAAAGGCCATGCTCACCTTCTGGTTTCAGGGGTATAATCATTCGTCTCAGGCGGTGTTTAAAAACAATACGCTGCACAACCTGGCGTTGTTGACCGACAACTTCTGCCGCGTGGGTGCGGGGCCGATATCGATAACGGGGGAGTCAAACGCCCTTGGTTGTCGTTTTGTCGGGGCGCTGTCACACCTGCTGCCGGGTATGCGCCTGGTGACCAACGCCACACATCGCCAGGAGGTGGCCGACTTTTGGGGTATCCCCGTTGAGAAGATAAACCCGCTCCCCGGACGCTCCATCATCGATATAATCACCGGTCTGCACAGCGGAGAGATAAAGGCCCTGTGGGTTGCCACGACCAATCCTGCAGCCTCCCTGCCACATACACGGTGGGTACGGGAGGGGTTGGTCAAGGCGCAAATGCTCGTTGTTGCCGACATCTTTCACCCCACGGAGACCACCATGCTTGCAAACGTTGTCCTGCCGGCGGCACAGTGGGCTGAAAAGACCGGCACCTTTGTCTCCTCCGAGCGGCGGATTGAGCTGGTTGAAAGGCTGGTACAACCACCCGGGGAGGCCTTGCCCGATTACGAAATCATATGGTTGATAGCCCGTCAGATGGGGTTTGAAAAGGAGTTCCCCTACAACAGTCCCGAGGAAGTCTTTGAGGAGTGGAAGGGATTGACGCGCGGGCGCCTGTGTGATTGCAACGGCGTGACATACAAGCGCCTAAGAGGGGCCATTGGACCTCAACTGCCCTGCCCAACGGCAGAACATCCAGGGAGCGCGCGGCTGTTTAGCGACCTGCAATTTATACGTCCCGATGGCCGGGCAGCGCTTTTGGCACGCAAATACATCGAACCCCTTGAAGTGCCGGATGATGAGTACCCTTTTATACTTATTACGGGGCGTCTGGCCTGTCAGTTCAACACCCGTACACGCACCGGACGCATTAGTAGCTTAAACAGGTCGGTTCCCGGCAGTTTTGTTGAGATAAACCCCAAAGATGCCCTTGCCCTCGGGGTAACTGAACACGACGTTGTTGAGGTCACCTCACGCCGTGGCAGTGTGGTGGGAGATGTGCTGTTGTCGCAGCGGATACTGCCCGGCACGGTCTTTATCTCATGTCACTTTGGCAGCGCCCTTGGGGGCGATGACAACAGGTTGGTCAACCGCGTTACCAACCCAGCGTATGATGTACATTCCAAGCAACCGGAGTTCAAGATCAGCGCCGTGAGGATAGTCAGGACACAGTGAAGGTATCTTCTTTATATTTCACGGTAAAAGAAAAAAGGAGGGCGTTTTGTGGCCGGGGTGCCCCACCCCCTCCGCCTCCTCCTCAGACCTCCCCCGCAAGGGGAGGGGCGAGCCGCCCCGGGCACGAAGAAGTCCCATTGACCCCATTTTACCATGCTTTTTTAAGAGGATACCAGTGAAGGATATCTCTGCACATACGGTCAAGTTTTTTGAGTCCGTGCTCAGTGTATCGGTTGACGGGATACTGATAGTAGACGAGTCACAAAACATCATTGTGGTCAATGACGCATTTTGTAAGCCGTTTGGTTGTGAACACGGTGATATGCTGGAGACCGGTCTGTATGTCTGGCTTGAGCACATAGATGTCTCTCTTGTACAACGCTGGAACAGGCTTGTCAGTGAGGTCTACCGTGACGGCAGGTGCAGCAATGTCGAGATTTCCATACAAACAAAGGCGGGGATTGAATATTTTAATGTCACCGCCTCGTTATTAAAGCAGGTTGAGGGCCAGGGCGTCAACGTTATCATCAGCATCTGGCACAACGTCACGGCGCTTAAGCAGACGGAGGCGGACCTGCGGCAAGAGCGTGACAGCCTGGAGGTGCGCGTTGCACAGAGAACCGCCGAACTGGCCAGGACCAACGAGGCGCTGATGATTGAGATTGCCGAGCGTAAAGAGATGGAGACACGGATAAGACGCTCACTCGACGAAAAAAGTGTACTGTTAAAAGAAGTCCACCACCGTGTCAAAAACAACATGCAGATAATATGCAGCCTGCTAATGCTACAAAGTAACTATATAGAAGACAATAATTATAAGTATATGTTCAGGGACAGTCTCAATCGCATCAGCTCAATGGCCCTGTTGCACGAAAAAATCTGCCAGTCGCCGGACTTGGCCAACATCAACATAAAGGCCTATATACTTGGTCTGGCCAACACCATCTTCAACGCCTACAAGGTAAATCGCAGCGTGATTATGTTAACCCTGGACATTGACGAAATCCCCTTCAACATAGATACGGCCATGTCGTGTGGACTGATACTGACGGAGCTTATCTCTAACTCCTTACGACACGCATTCCCAAACAACAGAAAAGGCAAACTCACGATATCCCTTCATCAAAATGTCAGCGGGGACTTTACCCTCACGGTCAAGGACAACGGCATTGGTATGCCCAAGGGGTTTGACTTCAGAAACCCCAACTCCCTGGGCCTGCACCTGGCAGTGTCTATGGTGGAAAATAAACTTAACGGTCAGATAGACTTACAGAGCAATAATGGTACGGAATTTTGTATAATATTTAAAGAGGTACTCCCGTAAAAATTTGGTTATGACATTATATTATATGGCAAATTTAAACGTTCCAAACACACTGACTGTACTGAGGATATGTACGATACCGATAATTGTGTCAATGCTTACAAGCGGACGGCACATGGCGGCACTGTGGCTGTTCGTCTTTGCCTCAGTCACGGACATCCTTGATGGGCTTATTGCGCGTCTTGCCAGGCAGCAGACTAAGCTGGGGCGTTTTCTCGACCCCATAGCGGACAAGCTCCTGTTGGTTACATCGTATGTTGTCTTTGCTTACTATGGTTGGGTGCCGGTATGGTTGACCGTTGGCATCCTGTTGAGAGACATTACGGTGGTGGTGGCCGTGACGGTATTTTATCTGGTGTACAAGTTTGTCTTCATAAGGCCCTCGATCCTGGGCAAGACTGCCATTGCCATGCAGATGGTGCTCTGTGCCATTGTGCTCTTGCGGTTGAACTATGGCAGCAGGGTGCCTGACCCCCTGGTTTTTGTCTGGGTAACGGCCGGATTTACTTTTGCCTCGGCGCTTCATTATTTATATATTGGATTTACATATAAACGTGAGAGACCAGTTAGCTAACAAGATACTCTCCGTCGATCCGGACAGTCCTGCGGCAGAGGCCGGGATTAGACCCGGAGATGAGCTGATCTCGATCAACGGTAACGAAATCAACGACGAAATAGACATCAGCTTCTACGCTGCCGACACCACGGATGAGCTGGAGGTGGTCATCAGGCGTCGTGGTCGCCTTATAAACGTATCAATCCCGCTGGATGAGCAGCAGTGGTTGGGGATAGAGCTACAGTCGTTTAAGATAAAGACCTGCAAGAACCACTGTCCCTTTTGCTTTGTCTCGCAACTACCCAGGGGATTGCGAAGAACCCTGTACATCAAGGACGAAGACTATCGCATGTCTTTTCTCTATGGCAGCTATATCACGCTTACAAACCTGACCCCACAGGAAAAGACACGAATCGTACAGCAGCGTCTAAGCCCCCTGTACGTATCCGTCCACACAACGGATAATGCGCTGAGGCAACGCCTCCTTGGCAATCCCTATGCGGTTGACATACTGAGTGAGATAGAGTTTTTCGCAAATCACCGGATAGTCATGCACACGCAGATAGTGCTCTGCCCCGGCCTCAACGACGGACAAAATCTCCGACAGACAATCACCGACCTGGCGTGGTTCTTCCCATATGTGGAGTCCATAGCGGTGGTGCCCGTTGGTCTGACCGCCCACGGCAAAAAGAGGGTGAATCCCGTTACCAGGGCGGATGCTCAAAACGCCCTCGATCTTATCGGCAGGTTGCAGGGGGAGTTCCTCAACAGACACGGGCAGGTTATCGTCTATGCCGCCGATGAACTCTACCTGCGTGCGGAGGCGGATATCCCTCCACTAAGCCATTACGGCGAACTGCCTCAGATAGAAAACGGCGTTGGGTTGATTGCGTCGTTTCTGGATGGCGCACAGGGCTTTGAGGGCCTGCGGCGCAGACCAAAGCGGACGGTGGTGACGTTTACGGCCATGTCCTTTTACCCATTTTTGAGGGACTTTGCCGCAAATCTTTATAAAAAGACGACCTGCAATATCAGGGTAGTGCCCGTAGAGAACAGATTCTTTGGTCCCTCCGTGACCGTCACGGGGCTGCTCACCGGCGGAGATGTGATCAATGCCCTCGATGGTAAGGTCAATAAGTCAGATATGCTATTGATACCGGATATCGTACTCAGAAACGGCGGGGACGTCTTTCTGGATGACGTCACGGTGGCCGGAATCGGGGAGGCCCTAAAGGTCAGAGTACAGGTCATAGAATCCACATTTGATGGGCTTATTACGGCATTAGAGGAGTTACGTTAATAAAAAATCGTATCCTCTTAAAAAAGCATGCTAAAATGGAGTCAAGGGGCGAGCCGCCCCCGGCTCAGTGGGGGACTGGTCCCCTTGCAGGGGGT
>JADGAE010000086.1 GCA_015232165.1 Nitrospirota bacterium | reverse complement strand
CCAATATCGCTGCCTATATCTTTGGGTTGAGGGTATCTGGCGATGATTGCCATCTCCCAATCACGTAAGCTGATCCCTCCGTGTGGGCCAATATCGACAGAGGCGAAGGTCTTGATTATGTGCTCCAATGCAATGTTTGCGTAGACGATACCGTCAAAGGCCCCCTCAGGGGTATTGATACGTCTGGCAAGTGCTATTACCCACTTCTTGCTGATGCGTGCAAATATCGGTTTTGATATTATCAGCCTTGGCGTGGGATCACCCTGTGCTCCGATGAAGAAGTCACGGTCTGAAAGGTTTGTCCTGGAGCCTTGTGGCACACCCAGACCGTATCTAACAATTCCTTGCGCGTTTGTTACTCTCAGGCTTTCAAGATCAGGCAGGTATCTTTGGTGTATGGCCAGAAGCGAGGTCATCTCGGTGTCGTCAACCGTACCTTTAAGCCTTTGTTTTTTGATCTCGTCTACGATGTCTGCCAAAACCAGGTCTATCCTGCCAATAAATCCGCCTATGTACTGCTCAAGCACCTGTGACAGGTTTTGAGAGGTAACGGCAGCCCTTTGTTCCGCCTGGAGTTTGCTGTTGCGCAGAGATACCGCACCCATAATTGCAACAAAGAGGTCTATAAACAAGACACATAACACTACCATCCTCATGAAAAGAAATAAAGAGTCTGTAGAGCTTGATACCCTGGAACAGTATGTCATCCGCACTCAATCTCAATTGTAAACATAGCACCATCGTTGACATTTTGGGCGTATAACTTACCGTTCATGTTTGACTCTATTATCATCTTTGACATATATAACCCAAGCCCTGTGCCCTGTTTTTTAAACTTTGTAGTAAAATATGGCTCATATATCCTGTCAAGTATATCCTTGGGTATCCCTCCGCCATTGTCTCTGACCTCTATGCGAATTGTGCTGTTTGCCTTGCAGAAGGAGATATCGATTATCCCTTCATCTTTTAAGACACCCCCTGATCTCTTTTCCTCAATGGCATCCACGGCGTTACTGAGCAGACTCAACAACACCTGCATAAGCTCACTCTTACAAGAGACAACCATTGATTCCATACAACACGACACCAGTGACGCCTTCTCAAAGACCCCTTCATGCAAGCAGCATCCAAATCCCAGTTGTATCTCCTTTGATCTCAACTGATCACAGACCAAAGAGACTGTCTCATCCATGCAGACCTTTATATCAAAGGTCTCGTCCTCGGATGTTGTCTTGTAGAGGTCCCTGAATCTGTCAATTATGTTGGACATATATTGTATCTGAGAGACAGCCTTGTCCACGGTTTCATATAAATGCTCCTTATCCAACTCTCCGTAGTCATAGGCATCCCTTATTTCAAATATCAACAGGGCAATGGTATTCATAGGCTGTCTCCACTGATGGGCTATGTTCATCAACAGCTCGCCAAGGGATGCCATCTTTGATTGATTTATAAGCATAAAGTCCTTTTGTCTGCTACGGTTGACCTCTTCGTCAACCCTCTGCCGGAGGGCTTCATTTATGTGCTTCAGGTCTTTATACAGACGGGCGTTTTCAATGGATATCGCCATCTGAGGGACAAGTATGTTAAGGACATCTATACGATTGGCGGAGAACGCCCCCGTTGTCAGGTTGTTCTCAAGGTATAAGACCCCTAACGTCTTTTTTGCGTGAACAACAGGTAGCGACAAAATAGACCTTGGCTTATTTCTTATGATATAAGGATCACCTGCAAATTGCCCATCCACGGATGCGTTATGGATAACGATGATCTCACCGGTATTTGCCACATAGCGGACTATATCTCCTGAGATGTCGTCATAGCTGCTTAATGGTATGGAGTTTAATACCTTTATATCTCCTGTATCTGCCGACGATTCAAGAAACAACCGCCCCTCTGACAAGAATAATATAAAGCCTCGCTGTGCCCCAGCAGTCTCCATGATAATTGTCATCATCCTGGGCAGCAGTTTATCTATATCGATCTCACTTGAGATCACCTGCGTGGACTTCATTATGGATATCAGGTCATATCCCAGGACACTGCCTGTCGTTGTATGGACAACCGATGGCTGCATGGAAAATTTCCGGCGTTGTACCTCCTTTATGGACTCAAACAACCTTTTATACCTTATCTTTAGGTTACAGGCATTGTAGTCTGCTCCCCATAGAGAGTAGCCATAAATAGATTCGTTCATGTAGGGGCTTGCTATATTGATGTTGCCTTCTTGCAGCCAGAACCTTGCCATAAGCTCGTTTGCGAGTGCCTCAACCTGTATAAATCCGCTCTCTTTAGCTAACTGAATTGATTGTTCATACAGGTCAACCGCATCCATGCCCTGTCCGGTTATACGCGCAATCTCTGCGCTTATGAGGTAATATTTGTGGAGGAAGTTCTCCTTACAGCCCTCTGCCCATATCCACATCTGTTTTTGACTTGAAAGGAGCTGCTGCATGTATTGTGTTTTATCTTTCTCCGAGGCGTCTGTATAAAGCGAGGCGACAACCAGGGCGTGATAAAACCTGTACTCGGCGGTGGGTAAGAGGCTCTGTGTTGCAACCGAAATGATCCTCTTTTCGACCTCCCTGGATACCTCCAAAGCCTCACCGACCTCACCGTGCAAGTAAAGGACCTGCATCTTGAGTATGTAGTATATGCACAGGACCTGGCTGTTGGCATTGACATTACACTGGTGCAGGTACTCCTCCTCCGTTATCTCGTTATGCCTGAATACACCGTCTGTTTTTCCATGCAGATTAGCGACGATTATCTCAACTCCGGTTATCAGATCGACAGCCCAGCGGTTTTGCCTCTTTAGGCTGAATTCAATCAATTTGGGCAGCTCCTCTTCCAGCTCGTGCAGGGATTTCCCATAGTAGAACATGCAATAGGCATTGTGCCCGAAGGCATACCCGGAGTACTGTAAGTTGCCTGATTCCAGACCGGCCTGATACGCCTCGTTGTAGTCCTTTTCGGCATGTTTGAGATGCATGTGCCACGGTCTCAGTGAGCTGCCGATCATCAGATACGCCACGCTCCTGTCCGAGGGGTTGTTATACTTCTTGCACAACGCCTCGGTAAGGTCGGCATACTCTGTCATTGATTTAAAATCATTAAGGGCATAACCAAGCAGTCCTCCAAAGGCAGGGTATGTATAAGTGGCGGAGGAGACGTCGCCGTACCTCAGACAAAGCCCTACCTCCATAGGGATAATAACCGCCCAGAGCCTCTGATGACTGCGATAGCACGGAGGGCCAAGGCTTGTTAGCAGCCTCATGGCAATTATCCTGGCCCTGTCCGTCATCGGCGGCAGGTCTATCAGTGAACGTACCGTCTTGTCTCTCATCATCTCCAGGACTATGTACAGTTGCTCATCCCTTGCCTCTATCAGGTCGTCAGAGTCATTTGGCAGTTGTATGTCAACAAGGCGGAGGGCTTCTCTGGCCGTCTTGATGGCGTCACTGTATCTTGCCCTCATCGTGTACTGCACTATCAGCATGTGGAGAATCTCAGCTTTTTCCAGCGGGGTCTTGATGTGCTCCAGGGCGGCATAGATGTACTTCTCCGAGAGGTTGTCATTGGCATTGAGGTATTCAACCGTTGCGCGCTCACTGTATATCTCTTTTGCCAGCTCGTAGTCGCTATCCCAGATGGAATCAGGCAGCAGCTCCATGCCTGATTGCAGGTAAGACAGAGAGGCCGGGTAGGCGGTTGAAGTCTTTGCCATTTGGGCAGCCCGGAGGTTTAGTCTGCATAGCTCTATCAATTCATCCGGGGTTGAGACGAGGTGCCTGCCTTTATTGAGGTGCTCTACGACGGTAAAGATATCCCTGTCTGTTGCTTCCTTGCCGAGGTGTTTAATAAGGCGTCCGGCTATTTCATAGTGGATGGCCCCTATTTTGTCTGCATCCAGGAGGGCGTATGCCGCCTGCTGCACGCGGTCGTGTAAAAACCTCAATTGCATTATTATCGGTTTGGCGCTCAGGATATCCTCTCTGGTTATTTCAAGGGGTGATGTTGACAGGATCAACTCCTCGTCAATTGCCGGTTTTAGTTGCTTATATACATCTATTGGTAGTGTCTCTGTAATTATGGACATGGTGTTCAGGTCAAACCTGTTTCCTATACACGACGCCATACTCAGGATGTTTTGCGTCAACAGGGGAAGCCTTTTCAATCCGTGCACCATCAGTTCAACGACGTTATCCGTTATGCCGGCCTGAGTTATGGATGCAATATCCCAGGTCCAGCCAAATCTCCCTTCCGTTGAACCCTCAGCGTCATAGGGGATGAATCTGATCAGACCGTCTTCATACAGACGCTTCAGGAACTGGGTGATAAAAAACGGATTACCGCCCGTCTTGCGTATAACGATGTCCACCAGCCCTGAGACGTCTCCATTTTGGCCCTGGAGGGTATCGGTTATCAAGTGCGTGACGTCTGCTTTACTTAGAGGTCCGAGGTCGATTTCGTTAATAACGGTGCCTGCCTTTCTTATGCGGTCAACGGTCAGGAGCAGCGGATGTGTCTGGGAGACCTCGTTATCCCTGTAGGCCCCTACAATGAGGAGGTGGTGGAACTCCGCGTTGAGCATCACCATTTCAATGAGTTTAAGCGATGAGGCATCCGCCCACTGAAGGTCGTCCAGGAATATGATCAGGGGGGCCACCTGGGAGAACTGCCTGATAAAAGCGGTGAAGACCTCATTAAAGCGATTCTGTGCCTCAACGGGAGGCAATTCCTGTACGGTGGGCTGTTCGCCGATGACAAGTGACATCTCGGCAATGACGTCAATTATGATCCGCCCGTTTTTTCCCAGGGATTGCCTGAATCTCTCCTGCCACCTGATTATATGCTCGGGGTTCTCTGATAGTATCTGTTTCACCAATCCCCTGAATGCACTTACGATGGCGCTGCATGGCACGTCTCTTTGAAACTGGTCAAACTTGCCCGATGAGAAATAACCGCGATTGCCGGTGACAGGCTTGTACAGTTGTCTTATCAGGGAGGTCTTGCCTATCCCGGAATATCCGTAAACGAGGGTCATCTCACATCCGCCACCGGATGCCTTGTCGTATCTCTCCAACAAGGACGACAACTCGTCGGTGCGGCCATAGAACCTCTGGGATATCTGTAATCTGTTGGGCACCTCGTACCTGCCGGGGACAAACCCTGACATATCGCCATTTGACATGCACCTTTCCAGGTCCGCCTTTATCCCGTGTGCGCTCTGATATCTGTCCGAGGGTGATTTACTCAGTAGCTTCATAATGACATCCGACAGAGGTTTTGTGATATTACTGTCGATCACGTGTGGTGGCACCGGCTCTTTGGCGATATGGCAGAAGATTACATCCAGCGGGTCCTCCAACGTAAAGGGAAGTCTGTCACACAACAGCTCGTATAGCGTTACACCAAGGGAGTAGTAATCCGTGCGATAGTCAATTGGCATGTCCACCCTCCCCGTTTGCTCCGGGGATATGTATGCCAGAGTCCCTTCTATCAGCTCCGGGGTTGAGATATCGGGGTCTTGCCTTGACAGTACGGTGGATATTCCAAGGTCTATTATCTTAAGCTGCCCCGTGGCGGGGTTCAGTACGATGTTGGATGGATTTATGTCCTTATGTATGATGTGCGCATGGTGGAGTTCTCCCAGGGCATCGGCTACCTTGCACCCTATTGACAGGATATCCGTCAGTGTGAAAGGCCTGGCTCCGGCGAGTATTTTCACCGATTGTCCGCCAAAATCCTCAAATACGATAGCCAGGGTGTTTTTGTACTTTATGATTTCATATGAGCGTATGGTGTGCTTGAGGTCTGTCCCGGAGGTGAGTTCATATTCCTGCTTGTATCCGGTTATGGACCTTTGTGCAGGGTACTCGTCCCTGAGCAGCTTTATAATCACAGGGGTGTCATCCGCAAGACGAGCAGCGCTGTAGACAACACTGTTGTTGTTCTCCTGCAGGCTTGAAATTAGCTTATAACCCTTTAGCTCAATCATCGCAAAGAATGAAGGGGGCGGCGCTGCCCCCCCTTCACCCCCCCCGCAAGGGGACCAGTCCCCTTGACCCCATTATGCTTGAACCGTATATTCATAGATAAAGTCAATCTGCATTTAACCGCTTGGAATCAAGTAAATCAACAGACAGGTTGTATAGAGATTCCAGGAATTGCTCTTCCTTAATCGGTTTTACAAAGTATTCTTGTATGGAATGTTCCTTTGCCTGTGTCATGTAGGTATCTTCAGTCAGGGCGGTAATTACAACTATGGGGATATCCTTGTCTATCTCCCTTATATGTCTGATCATTTCAATTCCGTTTTGTATTGGCATAAAGATATCGGTTAACACTATATCCGGTCTGTATTTTTTGTATAACTCCAGTCCTTCTTCGCCATTGGCTGCCGTATACACCTCTTTAAATCTCCTCTTTAATGACTTGATGGATGCCTCTTTCACCATTGCTTCATCCTCTACATATAGCAGCGTCAGGGATTGCTTTATCTTTAGCATATATTCTTTTTTATCCATAATTACACCACACCCTCCATTGTTATCTTAAACTCTGCTCCTTCCTCGATATTTCTCACGGCAAGCAGACCTCCCATATTGTTCTCTATTATCGTCTTGGACATATACAGACCTATCCCCGTACCGACGTCTGACGGCTTTGTTGTAAAATATGGTTCAAATATCCTGCCGATTACATCTTCCGGGATACCGCCGCCGTTATCGCTTATTATTACGGCGATGGCCCGGTCTTCTTCTTTACGAACGGTTATTTTAATATTGCCATTTAAGTATGCCTTTGGGTCCTTGCTGCGTTTGATGGTTATGGCATCCTTGGAGTTGTTTATGAGGTTAAGGATTACCTGCTTGAATTCATTTGGGTATCCGGTACATTTTAGCTCATTGCCATTATCGTGAGAGAGCTCTATTGAGATACCGTTTTTATAAAACATATCCGTAAACATTGATAGTATCTCCTTGAGTGAGTTGACAATGTTAAATACGGTTTTTTCCTTTGTCGGTTTAAAAAAGTTCCTGAAATCGTCTATCGTCCTTGACATAAAATTGACCTGGGTGTTTGACGTCTCGATCATTTTATCGAGATATTCTTCATTAAGCTCTCCGTAATCATACGCGTCCTTGATGTCCTGTATGAGCAGAGATACGGCATTTAAGGGCTGCTTCCACTGATGGGCTATTGCTCCTATCATCTCTCCCATTGCCGCCATCTTGGATTGTTGGATTAGCATCTGTTCTTTCTGTCGAATTTCGTCTATCTTGTCTCTGACCTGTTCCTCAAGATGGGAGTTTAGTTGCTCCAGTTTTTTCTCCAGTATCTTTCGCTCCGTGATATCGGTTGCTATCTCCAGGCGCACAATCTTGCCATCCACCCATCTGATAGCCCTGTCTTGCATATAATACCATCTTT
>JADGAE010000085.1:2964-7480 GCA_015232165.1 Nitrospirota bacterium | reverse complement strand
CGGCCGCACGGTCCCGAACCGTGTACGCTACCAGACTGCGCTACGCCCCGATGCCGGAAGATACTGTACGCTATATATTATATCTTAATGACATGCAAAGTCAACCGTCTATTTTGAATTGGCCGATAATGTGCTTTAGGTCATCAGAGAGGGCTGCCAGGTTTGAAGACGACTGAGACAGCTCACAGGCGCTTGTGCTGGTTTGATTTGAGACGCTTGCCACTACCTCGATATCCCTGCCGATGTCCTCGGCAGCCGTAGACATCCTCTGTGTTGAGGCGTTTATCTCCTGTATCTTTTCCAGCAGATCATTGATACTCCGTACTATGGCATTTAGGGATTGACCGGCCTGTGTTGAGTACTGCATCCCTGTCTCTACCTTATTGAGGCTGTCCTGCATAGATGCCAGGGCGGAGTTGGTCTCCACCTGCATGGTTGATATCATCTTGTTCACCTCGGTTGTGGCCTTGCCTGTTTTTTCGGCCAACTTTCGAACCTCATCGGCAACAACGGCAAACCCCCTGCCGTGTTCACCGGCACGTGCCGCCTCTATGGCGGCATTGAGGGCAATCAGGTTTGTCTGCTCGGCAATGTCGTTGATGACGCCGACGATCTCACCGATCTGCCTGGATCGTTCACCAAGACCCTGCATTACCTGTGATGACTCCACCACCGTGAACTCTATCCCCTGGACCTCCTGCATCGTCCTGGTGACAATGCCCTCGCCCTCAGAGGCTACAGACAGGGTATCGGAGGCTGACGTCATTATATCTGACGTACTCTGGGCTATGCCAATAACGGTCCGGGTCATATCCGTGGCGGCCTTTGCTATATGGGATGCCCTGCTTGCCTGTTCCATGATACCGGCTGTCATCTGTTCCGAGGCGGAGCTTTGCTCATAACTGGCCGAAGCCACGCTGTCCGAGGCAGTCCTGACGTCTTCTATCACGGCCCTGATCCGCTCCACCATGTGTCTCATCGCTAAAAACAACGCCCCGATTTCGTCGTTGCTCTTGACGGTTATGTCGATAGAGAGGTCGCCGTCGGCAAGTCTGTTGGTTATGTTTGCGGCATGCTGAAGGGGCTTGACGATGACAGACACTATGATAAAATAAATGATAGTCGTTACTATAATTACCGACAGGATTAGTCCAATGGCCTGTCCTGTCAGGTGTCTTTCCATCTCCTTGACGGATGCGGTCATATCCTTTAAGACAAATATCTTGCCGACTTCATTACCCGAGTAATCCTTGATCGGGAAGGTGTCAGCGGCAAACGTACCACTGCCTGCCCGATGCAACCCCTTGAGCTTATCGAGGGAGAGCGTAGGGAGCAGCCTTTGAACGTCATGGCCAAAGGACTGAAAAAATACGATGTTGCCCTTGACAATATCTTCGGGCTTGTTATCAAAGCGTTTGGCATCTTTAAAGACCTCGCTGAAGATGCCCACGGCATATTGAGCTCCGGTTGTGCCGGCAGCCATTGAGAGTATGGGGTCTATGTCACCGCCAAACTCGGCGGAGCCGACGTGGTTGCCATCCGCCTCTACAGGGTAGACCACACGCAGACCAAGCTCACCCCTGCCCACCTCAAGACCGATAACCGGCCTCTTCTGAGTGTTTACAGTGACAACAGTGCGGCGAAACGAGGAGAGGTCATCGCCGTGCTTTGAGGGCTGATGCAGACGTAAAAAACTCATCGCCACGGGTAGGTGAAACTGAAACTGCTTAATGCCGTATTTGGTCTTCAACTTTTCGTTAAAATAGCCAAGTAGGAGGTTTTTCAGCTCTTCCCTGTTTCCCTGTGCAAATGCCGTCGTGACCGACTTGTTTTGTAAAAGAAGCTCCATAGCCAACGACATGTCTTGTGTCTTTGTCTCAAGTTCGCCCTCAAATATCCTCTGAAACATCTTTAATGCCAGAGAGCTGTCTTTCTCTATCAAGGCCCTTGAATTGAGGTAGTCCTTGACATGACTGACAAACCCTGCCGCCAGAAAAACGGCTGCCATCAATAAAAGGATCTTTACCTTTACGCTCTTTCCGCTTTTAACGACACCTGTCACCGTATATACCCCATATCTCTAATGAGCAAGCTCCTTTGCTTTTCCTGCACACGCATAACCGCAGTTGAAAAAGCTTATTGCGTCTTTCAGTATGTCCGCCTGAGAGCTGAGTTCCTCAGAGGTGGATGCCAAATCCTCTGCAGATGAGGCGTTTTGCTGGATCACCTGGTCCAGTTGCTGGATTGCCTTACTGATCTGCCCTGCACCGAGGTTTTGCTCGTTGCTTGCGGCGCTGATCTCCTGGATGAGTTCTGACGTCTTTGATATGTCAGGGACAAGCCGTTTGAGCATAATACCGGCCTTTTCAGCGATTGAGACACTTGACTCCGACAACAGGGTTATCTCTACCGCCGCCTTCTGAGAGCGTTCCGCCAGCTTCCTCACCTCCGAGGCCACCACGGCAAACCCCTTGCCCTGCTCCCCTGCCCGTGCCGCCTCAATAGCGGCGTTGAGCGCCAGGAGATTTGTCTGGCCGGCTATATCCTTTATGATCGATATCTTGCTAGCTATCTCCTTCATCACATCGATGGTCTCATTTACGGATTTACCGCTTTCACCGGCATCATGGGCCGCCTTAGTGGCAATCTTTTCCGTATGCATAGCGTTATCTGAACTCTGCTTTATGTTTGCCGACATCTCTTGCATGGATGAAGACGTCTCCTCGATTGAGGCCGCCTGCTGCGTAGCCCCCTCTGAGAATGTCTGGGCACTTGAGCTGATTACCTGGCTGCCACTTGCCACAACATCAGAGACCGCTCTTACATTCAGGATGACATCCTTTAACCTCTCAACCATGTTCTTCATTGCCGACAAGAGCTGCCCCGTCTCATCTCTGGAATCAACATCAATACTCACCGTCAGATCGCCTGATGCCAACTGGTTTGATACCTCAACACTCTGTCTCAAGGGAATGGATATGCTGCGACTGATCAATATGGCGACAATAACTCCGGCAACCAGGATAAGGGCAATTATTGTCATTATGCGGGTCAACGTCTTGTCAATCGTCGTCCCTATCCCCTGTGTCATATCCCTGGCCTCTTTCACCTGTTCGTCTCTGAATTCACCAAGCTTCCGGGTCAACTCTGAGGCAGTCTTGTCAAAGCCATCCATCAACTTGTTTCCTTCATCTATCCCCTGTTTGATATAGGTGTCGGCCATCTTGTTTCCCTGTTCGTAGTAGCGTGCAAAGAGCGCCATGATTTCCTCAAGTCTCTTGATGGACTTCGTGTCATTCTCCGCCCTGTACATCCCCATGACCTTTTCTGCGTTTTCTTTAAACCTGGACGCCGCCTCAGCCGCATCTTTATAGCCGCCGATATTGTGCGTTGCCGCTACATCCTGTATGAACTGCTGAACCTGCACGGTGGCCAAGACCATCTCATCAGCTATGAGGGCATATGGCAGGCTCTCTTTTTCTATGTGCATGGCACTCTGCTTTATCTCATTAAATGCAAAGAAGATACCTCCACCCATGACCAATATGAGTCCCAGGATTACCCCGAAGCTCCCACCAATCCTGACTCCAACCTTTAAGTCCTTAAACATACTTCTATATTCTCCTAAAAAAAACAGCTCTCTGAAATACCCCTCTCTAACCCTGGGTAAGCAAGAGAGCATAAACATTTATAACAATAGCTCACCACTAAGAAAAGAAAGAAAGAAGGCGGCTCCGCTTCTTGTCGCTCCAGGTCGCACCTGGCCCCTTCAGAATCCCCCGCAAGGGGGCTGGCCCCCCACTGAGCCGGGGGCGGCTAGCCCCTCGCTGACCCCCTTGACCCCTTCCTGCTTGTTATTCCACTTTTCTTAGGTCGGCACCACACCTGCACTTGCCGGGCTTATCCGACACCGTATTGCACGTACAGCTTGCGCCGCAGTTACACACATAAAGCCCCTTGAGACTTACCTTCTTGACGGCCTTGCCGCAGGAACATTTTGTGGGATCGCTTGGGTCCAGCTTGCAGGTGCAGTTCGCTCCACAGGTGCACAGAACGGCCTCGTCGCCCTCTATCTTCAGCACGTGCATAGCGGCACTCTCATTATGACCGCATGGACACTTACCGGGTTGCGTCAATACCCCACCCTTGCAATGACAATCCTTGCCACAGTCACACACATAGACTATGCTGCCTTCATTGACCTTGGTGCCTTCCTTCTTCTCCTGGGCCACAACAAGGCTACCAAACATGGCAACTGCCACAAGCAACGTCACGACCACACCAAAAACCTTTTTCATTAAAACCTCCATTATTGTTGGTTCAATCTTAATGCTATCCAAATAGCATCACAATTATAACATAACAATATAGAAAGATGGCAACCCGAATTGACTTGGGTGCATAAGAAAGTAGTGGCTAAATGGATTCCTGCTTGCCCCTGTTCAAGCCAGGGGCAGGCTGAGGAATGACCCCTGTTCGAGCCAGGGGCAGGCACATATGGGCGCAAAATGCCATT
>JADGAE010000085.1:0-2855 GCA_015232165.1 Nitrospirota bacterium | reverse complement strand
AGAAAAAAACAGTAAATAATGCTTCCCTGACGCCACCAAAAATTTATGCACCCATTGACTTATGTCACAGCAAAAAAATTATCTGAAGAGCTATAAGTCATAGTCTTGCGGGATGAAAATGCAGGGTTCTTTTTTCAGCAGCCGTTAGGATAAAATATAGGCGAGAACTTTAACCCATGAAGGACACTAAAACGACAGAAGCCAATAACAGAGGAGAGAAAGACATGGTAACAACCTTTGAAGTCAGGGTTTTCCACGGCTTGCTGGAACCCTTGGAACCAATAGACCTACCCGAAGGCAAGACACTTGAAGATCACGGTTATAAACGATACTGAGAAACGTGAAGGATTCATAGAAGACCTTGAAAGGGAAAAATTTCACTTATAACATCACCCGCCCGTTGTTTCTTTTGGGGGTGGTGATTTTGTTGACGTTGATATCGTACTGGCCACTACAGTACAACGACTTCATAAATTTCGATGACGATAAATATCTGACCGATAACCCAATTATCCGCAGTGGTCTTACGGTCAACAACGTGGTCTGGTCATTCAGGACACTTTATTTTGGCAACTGGCACCCTCTAACCTGGCTGTCCTACCTGACCGACGTCTCCGTGTTTGGTCTGCATCCGGAGGCAGTACACCTCGTAAACCTGCTCCTGCACCTGTGCAATACGGCCCTCTTGTTTGCCTTTCTCAACGCGACGACAAAGCTGCCTTGGCAGAGTGCACTTGTAGCGGCCCTCTTTGCCCTCCACCCCCTAAACGTCGAGTCGGTTGCATGGGCTTCGGAGCGAAAGAGTGTCCTGTCAACCTTCTTTTGGATGCTAACGATGCTCTGTTACAACCACTATGCCACACGCCCCACCATAGGGCGCTATATGAGCGTTGTGCTCTGCCTTGCCCTGGGACTTATGGCCAAACCAATGCTTGTGACCCTTCCCTTCGTACTCCTGCTGCTGGACTACTGGCCGTTGAGACGCGGATTGCACGCGGTGGAAAAATTGCCTCTTCTGTTGCTAAGTCTCTTCAGCAGCACCATGACCATACTGGCTCAGCATAAGGCGGAGGCCCTTGTCCCGCTCGCACTGAGTCCCATGAAGGAGCGGGTCTTTTCAGCCATAACGTCATACACGGGCTATATCCGGAAGCTGCTGGTACCCGCCAACTTGGCCGTGATCTATCCGCCCTCAGCGGGGTATCCGCTCTGGCACGTGGGACTTGCCCTGACTGTTATAGCCACCCTGACAACGGTGTTTGTCATCAGGAGAAAGACCGCACCACACCTATTGATTGGATGGCTCTGGTACCTTGGCAGCCTCGTACCTGTGCTTCAGATAGTGCAGGTTGGTTCGGCACCAATGGCTGACAGGTACGCCTACATTCCGGCGGTAGGGCTGTTTATGATTGTTGCATACACGCCTGCCGTGCGTTTGTGGCGCGGAGTCCTTGTCGTTGTGGTAATAGTCTTTAGCGTCCTGACCTTCAGGCAGGTTTTATCCTGGAGGAACTCGGAGACCGTGTTCAGACACGCCCTCAATGTCACGCGCAACAACTACGTGGCCCACGACAACTACGGCGTGTATCTCCTAAAGAGTGGCAGGGCCTTTGAGGCCGCTGAACACTTCTCCGCCGGTCTGAGACACAAGCCCGACAGCCTGCTGCTAAACTCCAACATGTGGAGCGCCCTGGTGCTGCTTGGCAGGTACGACGAGGCAGAACGGTACTTCTACAGGGCAATGCCCCTGTGGAACAAACTGGCAGACCGAAAGATATATGGTATGCTCACCATCTTTCTCAGCCAAAAGAAAAAGAACGACGAGGCTTTCTTGGGATTCATTAATGCAATACAACAAACCCCCAACGACGTGCAGCTCTGCCTGCAATGGGCGTTAAGGACAATGGGACAATAATGCAAAGAAGGCGATAAATTCAGACACCCCTCCCTTCTTTTTTTTTTTGTATTGCATGCAATCGAAACGTGCTATAAGTCAATGCCGATGGATCGTTTTGACCTATAGGCCATATTGATCTATGGCAGGGGCGGTGGATGGATGGGTCGTTTTGGCCTACCTGTGGGATTGACGTTGTTACAAGAGGTTGAAGATATACGGTGTTTTCTTGTGGCATATAAGTTGCAACGTCTGTGTTAAAACTAAAAAAAAGGAGGAATGACAAGATGCTATGCACACACTACACAAGAAATCCCTACAGAGAGACAGGGTCACTACAGGATCACCTGCAGGAGCAGGTAAGAACGATTCAACGGGCCTTAGGTGGGTTGGTTTCGGGATATACCTTGCCGTCGTCCTCTGAGTTTCCCGCTGTGAACCTGTGGGTGAATGAGGACCATGCGGTTGCAACCGCGGAGCTTGCCGGGGTAAGCGCCGACGGCATTGACATTTCGGTTGTGGGCAAGACACTGACCCTTAAGGCGGTTCGTAAGCCCCAGGAGTTGGGTGAGGGCGAGCGCTACCATCGCAGAGAGCGTTGGCATGGCCAGTACACCAGGACAATAGAAATGCCGTTTACCATTGACGGCGAAAAGGTAGAGGCACGGTTTGCCAAGGGCGTGCTCTACATAACGCTTCCAAGGGCGGCGGCTGACAAGCCAAGAAAAATAACGGTTAAATCATCATAAAGGAGGATACTGACATGGCAGAGGACGTAAAGGAATACCAAAAGAAAGAGGCGGAGACGACCGAGGGTGTTGAGCGTACAAGGGCCAGAAAGGTCTACAACCCACTGGTTGACATCATTGAACGCAACAACGACATCCTCGTGATAGCCGACGTCCCAGGAGTGGATGAGAAGTCGGTGGATATCACGCTTGAAAAGAACGTGCTGACGATA
>JADGAE010000084.1 GCA_015232165.1 Nitrospirota bacterium | reverse complement strand
GTTACCGCGCCCCCTTCAGAACCCCCTGCAAGGGGACCAGTCCCCCACTGAGCCGAGGGTCGCTGACCCCTTGACCCCATAATGCTCAATCCTAATTTTATAAATATATTTATGTCCATGTACTTATTACTGCCCTTCCATGAAGGTAAACAGGAAGATGTTAAACGGGGCAAACTCTTTGTACATGACGACAAAGGGCTGCTCCTTTTCCGCCCCCTTGCTCTTGATATATACAACGTGTTTTTGCTCGCCGTTGTCATTTAAAGCGTTGATCCAATCCAGCAGGTCCTGCGAACTATGTATGGGAGCTTGGGCACCCTGTGCGTTGGTAAAGCCACTTGCGTTGTCTTCGGCAAACTCCTCAAAGGAGTCATAGCCAAAAAAATTGAGGAAAAACCTGTTCATTATCAGGACGTTTTTCTTTGTCACCAGGAATGCAAAACGAGGGTTTATGTCTATAAAGGTCTGGATGATCCTGTTTTTAATCTCAATCTCATGTCTCTGGATGAGAAACTGAACACTCTTGCGGATGGCGGAGATGATGTCTTCCTTTACGATAGGTTTTTTGATATAGCTGTCCACGTGCAGCTCAATAGCCTTCATGAGGTATGGTATCTCGTTAAAGGCAGTGGTGATTATCACCGGCGTTGAGGGTGAGATGTCCTTTATTGCGTTGACCATCTCAAGGCCGTCCATGACAGGCATCTGTATGTCCGTTATGACGATGTCGGGGCGGTGCATCTTAAATTGCTCAAGCCCCTCCTGACCATCCCTGCCGGCATAGACCGCCTTAAACCTTCTCTGCAGAAACCTCACAAGGCCTTCCCTTACGTTGTCCTCATCCTCAACATACAAGAGGCTGTATTGCTTCGATAATTCTTCCTGAAACTCCATCCCTTTTTTATCCTACATTCAGCAATAAATTAACTTACTACATCCATTATAAAATAAAGTGCGAAGGAAAACATACTTGCAAAAAAAATTTGTTTATGATATTCTAAAAAGAATGGAGCGGGTGTTTGCAGATAACAAGAAGGCGCTATATGATTACTTTGTTGAGGAGTCCTATGAGGCCGGTTTGTGTCTGAAGGGCACCGAAGTCAAGGCAATACGGCAGAAGAGGGTACATCTGAAAGACAGCTACGTGTTGATCAAGGAAAACGAGTCTTTCTTGCTAAACTGCCACGTGAGCGCTTACAGCCATGGTAACATAAACAACCACGACCCGCTCAGGATGAGAAAGCTCCTGTTACACAAGAAGGAACTCAAGAAACTGGCAGGTAAGATTGCCCAAAAGGGATACACGTTGATCCCTCTAAGGATATACATAAAGGGGCAATATATAAAAATAGCGATAGGTCTGTGCAAGGGGAAGAAGCAGTATGAAAAACGCGAGGTTATAAAGGAACGCGAGGCCAAACGCGAAATAGAACGCTCGATGAAGAATTAATTATGGGGGCGTACGGTTTCGACGGGGGTTATGAGGCTCAGGTTGCATGTCGTGGATTCCGTCACCATGTAAAACGGCGGAGACTTTTACAAAAGCCAACAACGAACTAGCAATTGCCGCTTAAATAAAGCGGCACGCTGCTCCTGAAAGTGCCTGTAGTCAGGAGTGAGCGTCATAAAGCAGGCTGGTATGGGGTGAGGCCTCTGCACCCTGTATGAGAAAAAAAGGGGATTGGGTACCGGCAGCCTTGCCTGTACAGGCTAATGGTCCCGAAATAGAAAAAAGAACAGGCTAAACATGTAGACGCTTGAGAGTAGTGCTTTCGGACGCGGGTTCGACTCCCGCCGCCTCCACCAATGTTTTAATAATAGAATAATGCGACATCAAACACAAACATGATGGTTGTTAGCACCACGAACAACCGTGATTATTCAGACACCGCCATTGTTTGGTTTTTATAGATACTTGTGTGGTTATTCCCCTCGTGGAGGATCAACCCACAACGGCAATGGTACCTTACTTCGTAACAATTCTATCATAGTAAAAGGAGTTACATGCGGGTTTCAGAGAGTTGCAAGATATTCTATGGCATAACATGAGTATATCATGAAAAAGGGTAAGTCCTGGATATCCAGGCTCAGGTGGTATGTGGAGTATGGTGCGGTGCGGGTCTTGTTTTTTGCTACCGCCATGATCCCGATACGGGTTGTTTCCGTGTTGAGTGTGTTGCTTGGGGATTTGTTTTATTTCCTGGTGGCAAAGCGTCGCAACATTGCGGTCAGGAATCTGCGTAGCGCATTTGCGCACAAGAGTGAAGCCGAAATAAGGGCTATTGCGCGTCAGAGTTGCGGGGCTTTTTTCTTAACGTTCCTTGAGACGATAAAGTATCGTGATGAGTTGTTGTCACCGGGGCTTATTGGCAATGTCAGGGGTGACGGTAAGGGGGGCGGACGGGGTTTGGAGGTTGCAGAGAGTCGGGAAATATTGGCCCTATTTGCCAAGGCCAAGGCGATACATGACAACAGCGGCGGGTGCATCTTTGTTACACCGCACATAGGAAACTGGGAGTTTCTGCCATACGTTAGCACCGTCGTGGGCATACCAATGGTAGTTGTAGTTCGCCCGCTGGATAACCCCTATCTGCAACGCCTCATCTATGCAAACCGTGCCCGGAGCGGGCAACTCTTTGTAGCCAAGAGCAACTCCATGTTTGCCCTGCAGGATGCCCTCAGACACGGCAAGTCCATCGGGATGCTCCCGGACCAGAGCACTGCCAAGGGGGTTATTGTCAACTACTTTGGCTCCCCTGCCACTGCCACCCCAATCCCTGCCATGCTCAGCGTGTTGTACAAGAGACCCATTGTTGTTGCGGCCTGCTGTCGTCGAAAGAGGCAGATGCGGACAAAAAGCAATGGCGGCGACTTTACCGGGGTCGTCTCAGACCCCATATATCCCGGTGATTACAAGAGCGAAAAGGCCGAAATCATACGCCTGACCGAGGCCATGACCACAGAGATGCAAAAAATCGTCACGGCATTCCCTGAGCAGTACCTGTGGATACACAACCGATGGAAGACTTACAAAAAAGAAAACCTCTGGACGAATAATCTCTGAAAAACAAGGCTGGTAACTCACTGCCATGTTACAAATATAGTCATTCTATTAACAAGATAAATTTGACAATGTCACATTACAGTATAGCGCGTTTCGATTGGATTAACTACAAAATTCACGGCACTTTAAAGGGGTCAAGGGGACTGGTCCCCTTGCAGGGGAGGTCAAGGAGGGGGCGGAGGGGGTGGGGCACCCCGGCCAAAAAACGCCCTCCTTGTCTTTGTCTTTTCCTTTTCTTCATACGCCAAGTTAATGTAATAGCGGGCTGTGGCGTTGGATGGTTGGACTTTCAGGGCTTGGTTGTAATGGTCGATGGCCTTGTCGTAGTCGGCCCTGATCAGATAGACGTTACCGAGGTTGATCTGGGCCAGGACGTAATCAGACCGTATCGATACCGCCCTTGAAAACTGCACAAACGCCTCGTCATACCGCCCCAGCTTGAATAAGGCCACACCGTAATTGTTGTGGGCCAGATAGTTGTCCTGCGTTACCTCCGCGGCGTGTCCAAAGAGGGTCAGGTCGTTCCTCCAGTAGCCGGCCACCCTCCACGTCACGGGCACAAGGACAACCAACACAACAACTATGCAGGCAACTAAAACGACCTTCAACCTCGGCCACCTTGCGATGACATCCATCATCCCCCAGGCGATGATCACGTACAGCCCAATGAAGGAGATATAAGAGTACCTGTCGGCCATTGCCTGTCCACCGGACTGAACGATCCCTATGTTTGGCAACAGCGTGCAGATGAACCAGAACCAGCCGGTTATAAGATACGGCAACCTCCTGCCAAACCATAACACCAAACCCATCAGCAGAAACAAGACCAAGGCTGATAACACAACCTGTGTCATGTCAAACCCGCTCGGAAACGGATAATAGATCGCCAGATTGGACGGCCACAGTAACTTGCCGATGTACCTGACGTAGGAGATCACGCTGTTGTAGAGCCTGTACTTTAACTCCAGCGTCTCCAGGGACATCGTAAAGCCGCCGGTCTTCTGAGAGATATAGGTCCACACGCTTATAACAAAGGAAAAAAGCACCAGCGGCAGTTTCTCTGCCAACATGACCAGAGCACTCCTGTAGGAGTCAATCCGTTTTAGCGGCCACCAATCCAGCAGCAGTAGCACCACGGGTATGGCCACAAAGGTCGGCTTGGCCATGTAGCCACAGAGCGCCGCCACTATCAAGGCAATGTACCTGCCCGATGACCTTTGTTGCACATACCAGCCGTAGACCCAAATGGTCAGAAACCACGACAAGCCCAGCAACAAGTTCTTTCTCTCCGACGCCCACGCCACGGACTCAACGTCAAGTGGATGCAGGACAAACAGGGCTGTCACAATCAACGAGGGCCACCTCTGCCCGGTCACCCTGACGAGGGCGAGGAATAACACAACGGTATTTAAGACATGAAGCAGGACACTGGTTAAATGATGTCCCCGGGGTTCTATCCCGTACAACTGACAATCGAGCATGTGGGAGAGCCAGACCAGGGGCATCCAGTTTACGTTGTGTGTCTGGGTAAATGCCCACTTGAGACCCTTCAGGGAAAGACCACCCCTTACGGCATCATTTCCAGTTATGTGCAGGCCGTCATCATAGGAGATAAAGTCATGTTCAAAAGTCTGCCTGTAGATGATTAAGACAAGCGCACATAAAACAACGACTATGACATAGGGTAGGGTTTCATTATCCGTACGGGTCTGGGGGCGGTATGCCCCCAGGTCCTTAGAAAACCATCTTGTATTTCGTGCCATTGTCGGTTTCTACATCGAGCGTACCCTTGAGTTTCCTCGTGATCAGGTCATGTACCAGACGCAGACCGAGCGATTTTGTGTTACGGAAGTCTATTCCATTTTTGACGCCAACGCCGTCGTCGCTGATCATAAGCACGTACTTGCCGTCGGTATTTTTGTAGAACACGATCCGTATCTTACCGGTCTTGCCATTGGGAAAGGCGTATTTTAAGGCGTTTGAGATAATTTCGTTGATTACCAGCCCGCATGGGATTGCTATGTCAATGTCAATGGTCTGGATATCGATCTCAAGCAGCAGTTCCACCCTGGATGTGTTGTCGCTGTAGGAGTTGATCAGTTCGTAGGTCAGGTCCTGGATGTACTCATGGAAGTTAAGCTCCGACATACACGCCGATTGATAGAGCTTTTCGTGTATCAAGGCCATGGCCCTGACCCGATTTTGGATGTCCTTAAACATCCCAAGCAGGCCCTTGTCGGTGATCTTCTCCGACTGGAGGCTTAACAGGCTGTTTATAATCTGGAGATTGTTCTTTACCCTGTGATGAACCTCCTTCAGGAGCATGTTGAGGTCCTTTATCTTTGTATCAAACATCTCCTGGTGCTGTCTGCTCCTGACGATCTCCATTTGCAAGTCTTCGTTGGTCTTTAGCAGAAGGCTGCTCTCCTTTATCTTGTCATCCAGGGTGGTTTTATATGTACCGACCTCTGTCTCCAGCTTCTTACATGCGGTCATGTCCTGGCATGTCATAAAGATCGAGATAGGCTCTCCGTTGTCATACCTGACGATATCCGAGGTCAATACCACAGACAATGAGGATGTGTCCTTTCTCTTACTGATAACCTCCGTATTACGGACTACGAAGTTATTCTGTGCCGCTACTATAAACAAGGAGTAAAAGACATCCGCGGCATTGACACCAATCAGTTCGGTAACGTTATATCCGTGCATTTCAGCCATAGGGGCGTTTGCATGAATAATCTGACCCTTCATATCCGTAACGCAAAGCCCCAGGTGCATTGTCTCAACCACCTTTTTTAACGTTATAACGCTTTGCTTGAGCTTAGAGTTGGTGGCATCCTTAAAGACCATAACGGTGTGTATCCTGCCGTTTAGCTTTATCGCGGACATATTGAGATTGCAAAAGACCTCATTGCCATCCTTACCTGAGACCATTATGTAAAAAGGCTTACCGATACAAGAAATCCCGTTATCTTTTAAGACACATATGTTGTCCAGTAGCGTCTTATGAAACGGTTTCGAGATCAGTTTGTCAAGCAGACTGTTTCCGAGCATCTCTTCCGACGTATACTTAAACGCTGTCTCGGCAGCTTTATTCCAGGAGGTAACGTTGTACCCCTCGTCCATTATTATGACGGCGTTATCGACCGTGTCGCTTATGATCCGTAAGATGCCCTGCCCCTCCTGGTTATTTGTTACGTTTAATGTCTCTACCGTTTCCATTCCTTTCTCCTAAATCCATTTACTGGCTGCCCGTTACCTTTTTGATAAACATCTCGGCGGCATTCATCTCCTCTCTAACCGTCTCAACATGGGTTAAAAGCCCCCTATAGTACCCAGCGATATGCAATGAATCATATAGCCTGTCAAACTCTCTGATCAACTTGCCGTTGTGTACCGAGGGGTCGGCGACCCCCGGCTCAATCAAGTATTTCTGTATAGCTGCCATATACACTTCTACCGATTTATGCATCTGCTTTTTGGTCACACCTTTCCTCTGATTTATCAGTTTCTGGATTCCTGTTTACACAGGAATGACAAAAGCCTATAACTGTCATTCCAGCGAAAGCTGGAATCCATGCATTTAAACCATAAAATCTCCGGCATGCTTTTTTTTAGATATCTCCTATAAAGTTACAATAGTCACGGCCTCGCCGCCTTCATCGTTGTTACCTTTCCTATAGCCCTTGACCAACGGATGTTCCTTCAAGTATTCACGGATGGCCCCTGCCAGACGACCGGTACTCACCCCGTGGATTATCTTCACACGGTCAACGTCGTTGATGGCCGCGTCGTTGAGATAGCGTTCGAGGAGGGACAGGGCCGGGTCTATGCGCTGACCGATCAGGTTCAGTTCGCGGGGCATATCGAGCGACTTGTCGATGTCGGAGGCATGCTGCCGTTTCTGCTTAAGGGATGCCTCCGACTCAAAGGGCTTGCCCTCACACTCCAGTAGTTCGGTAAAGGGCACCTCCACCTCACGGCCATTTATGAGCACAGTACAGCGCGATTTCCTTTCATTTACGGAGAGGATGACACCCTCCACATCAAACCCCCTAAGGAGCACACGCTGACCATGCAGGGGTTTCTGGATGTCCTTGTGCTTGTCCTTTTGGAGTGCATTTCGCTGTTGCCGCAGTTTGGCAATCCGCTTGTCAATGTTGACGACCATGCCCTTGACCCTCTGGGTGTCAGACTGCTGCAACAAGAGCAATATCTCCTTGGCCTCAGCCCTCAGCCCCTGGAGTATCTCTTCGGCCTTGTGATAGGTATCGGCAAGGGCATCCTTGTTTGCACTGCGGGTTCTGTCCAACTCCTCTACGAGGTCGTCGCGGAGCCTTATGGCCTCTTGTTTGATCTCCTCGGCGTCGGAGATGGTCTTTCTATTTTCCTTGAGCATCCTCTTGAGGTCGGTGATGAGGTACTCCAT
>JADGAE010000083.1 GCA_015232165.1 Nitrospirota bacterium | reverse complement strand
ACCCCCTGCAAGGGGGCCGGCCCCCTTGACCCCATTATATGCATTTTTGTTACCACTTGTCACCCATGAAAAATTTATGCACCCTATAAGGTTCTAAAAAAAGCGTGTCGTTATGCCACACCTCCGCCTGGCTATTTTTAGTCATCCAAGGGGCGCATAAGAAAGTAGTGAGTAATGGATTCCTGCTTACCCCTGTTGTCGCCAGGGGCAGGCTAATGAGATTGCCCTGATATAAGTCCTTGTAAAAGAAGGTTGGTCTGTTTTATAATCAGTCAGTATGGAAAATATTCTTTATTATGGTGACAACCTGAATATTCTCAGGGAGCATATACCTGAGAAGTCAACATTTAGGATTTGTTTGCCGGTAAACGGCCACAACCTGAGTCACTTCCGGTATCGGCATACAAAAAGGCCGAAATAGTAAAATCGGTACAGGAAAAATTAGACTTTTCATGATAGTTAATGGAAGGACATTTATCGTGTTTTTTTTTAGAGGATACATTAAACCGCTATGAAGACATTGAGACTGGCGATGGCCCAGATAAACCCAACCGTGGGAGACCTTGGCGGCAATAAAGACAAGATAATCAACTACATGGTCATGGCCGCGGACCTTGGCGCGGATATTGTCGCCTTTCCCGAGATGTGCATAACCGGTTATCCCCCGGAGGACCTGCTGCTAAAGCCCCGGTTCATAAGGGACAATCTCAACATCCTGCAGGAGATAAGAAAGAAGACGCAAGGCATAGCCGCCATCGTCGGCTTTGTGGACATGCAGGACGACATATACAACGCCTGCGCGATGCTCTATAACGGAGGGATTGTTGACGTATACCACAAGGTGTTTCTGCCTAACTACGGGGTCTTTGATGAATTTCGCTACTTTAAGGCGGGCACGAAACTGCCCGTTTATGATATCTGCAACACCCTCGTAGGGGTCAACATCTGTGAAGACATATGGTATCCCGACGGCCCTGCCCACAGACAGGGGCTCTATGGCGCGGAGCTTATAATAAACATCAACGCCTCACCATATACCATAAACAAGACCAGCTTCCGGGAGACGATGCTCTGTGCGCGGGCCTCCGACAACATCATGATGCTGGCATACGTCAATACCGTTGGCGGGCAGGACGAACTTGTCTTTGACGGCAACAGCCTTGTCATTGGACCAACGGGAGAGGTCATCGTCAGGGGTGCGCAGTTTGCCGAGGCTCTTGTCGTCATAGACCTCGACATCGAGGGCGTGTTTCTGGCACGTCTGCAGGACCCGCGACGACGTAACAGGCATCAGGTGCCGGACAACTGCGACATCAAGCGTGTCTTTGTCTGCGACAAGAGGGACTCAAGCAAGCCCCCTTTGCAGGTGGTGTACCACGCTCCCTTTATGGCGGCATGCATTCAGGAGGAGGTATACTCCGCTCTGAGGCTTGGCATAAGCGATTATGTCAACAAGAACGGTTTCAACTCCGTGTTGATTGGTCTCAGTGGCGGGATAGACTCGTCAATCGTTGCCATGCTGGCCGTTGACGCCATCGGCAAGGAAAACGTAACCGGAGTGTTTATGCCGTCGCCCTACACATCCGAGGAATCGCGACAAGACGTCCGACAACTGGCGGCAAATCTGGATATCAAGGTGATTGAGATTGCCATCACCGACATCTTTGCAGTCTATCTCAAGGAGCTGGGGCCGTTTTTTGAAGGCAGGGCCGTTGACGCCACGGAGGAAAACCTTCAGGCGCGCATCCGGGGCAATATACTCATGGCAATATCCAACAAGTTTGGTGCCCTGGTGTTGACAACGGGTAACAAGTCGGAGATGTCCGTGGGATATGCCACGCTCTATGGGGATATGGCCGGAGGATTTGCCGTCATCAAGGATGTCCCCAAGACGTTGGTCTACGAGCTCTGTCGCTGGAAAAACGCCGCCTCCCCTCAACCGATAATACCCCCGAGGGTGTTGGTCAAGGAACCCACCGCCGAACTCAGACAGTCACAAAAGGACACCGATTCCCTGCCGCCTTATGAGCAACTGGACCCGATCCTTGCCGCATACATAGAAAAAGAGATGAGCTACGAGGAGATACTCAACCTTGGCAACGATGACAAAACCACAAAAGGCGTCCTGAAGATGGTGGACAACAGCGAGTACAAACGCCGACAGTCCCCGCCCGGAATCAAGATCACCGCCAGGGCCTTCGGCAAGGACAGGCGCTTCCCCATAACCAACGGATACAGGGGATACTGATACAAAACGGCTTTTTCTTAAGATACATGGGGTATCCCCCTCCCTTTATGGGAGGGGAGTAGGGTTTTTAGCCTTTCTTGTTACCTGTCCAACCAATGAATCATCTTGCTGCCGGTGCTGGATGGTGTAATCGGCGGCGGATTAGGGGGCGGCATACCCGCGCTGAAACCGGTCTTCTGCACGGCTCCGGCACCCGTAAAGGTATTTTTCAGGTTGACCTGATTAATTGCCGCCGTAGATAGCTGCATCAGCAACGTCCCTTGAACCACCGATGTATTGACCGTTTTGCCGGCACACGCAGTGCCGTTTACCATCCCGCCAGTTGCGCAGTTAAATCCCCACATACGCGAGCTGCCTGAATACGAGCATACATCAGAGGACGGCTTTGCGGTTACAAACATCACATAGTTTGCCCCCGTGGTTACGGGATCGGTTATGCCGCGTTCCATGTAATAAGGTGACGCTATCGGGTCGAGGGCCACGTACCAGGCCGCATTTGCGTAGTTGTGGTTTGCAAGGTTGTAGCACACGCTGCCGGAGGTCGTCGCGGACCCGGAGGTTGATTGTGAGCCAATGCTTATAGACGGGATGTTAATTCCGGCGGGGCTGCAAGTGTTTAGATAGTTACACATAAACGGAACACCAGCCACTATATCGGGTTTGTTTGTCACCGGCCCGGTACTCGTGTTGTAAAGCTCGTTTGATGTAAAGTATCTGCCGGAGGTGAAATACAGATAGAAATTATCAAAGCACTTGTCAAAAGTGACCTTTGATGTGATTGGAAAACCGTTTGTATTTGCAAAGGTGACATATTCGTTATACACCCAAAGATTGGGGTTGGTACCGTTTATGTATATCTTGAAGACGCCTCCACCCCATTGAGGATACGTGGATACCGTGTTGATGTACTTTGAATAGCCAAAGAAGACAAAATCAGTATTGCCGTCCTCGTTCATGTCAAGCCCCTTTGTGAACAATCGACCTCCAAAGCTGTTGGCATAAGAGGCACCCATATCCTTGGTGTAAACCGTATTAATGGTGTCATCTGCATTGAGCTTTAAGACAAACACCTTGAGGTTCTGGTTGGAGTTGCCTTGATAATCATTGGGGCCGGACAAGAAGATCACAAATCTGGTGTTGGCATAGTTTACAACCGCCGGGCCTGAAAAGGTGAACTTCAGTTCCGGATCGGTAAACTCCCACAACAGTTTGGGATTCTTTGGGTCCTTGACGTTGAGGGCAAAGTACGAGGACATCCCTATACACGTGGATAAATTGGGGTTACTGCACGTATCCGTGGGCGGATTGAGGGTCGATGTCCCTCCGCACCCCCCGCCAAGCCTCATGCCGCCTATAAGGAGCCGATTACTGCCATAGCTGTAAAGGTATGGACTGAGGTCTACGGTGTAGTTATGACAGTAATTGGGGTCGGCATAAAACCTCAAATACGGGAGGGCGTTCTTAGGAATAAACGACCACATCTCATCCCCCAGGACAATGCTGTCTTTTGAGCCAACCGTGATTTGAGCTTTATTGGTACCGGAGAGGCCGGTGGAGTCTAGTTTACCAACCTTAAAGGCATGCAGCATACCGTCGTTTGCACCCACATAGACAACACTGTAATCACTGTAAATGTTGTCATACTTTAGTATCTGTGGGGTTGAGTATATGATATCCCCAAATTTCCATGCACCTGTTATTGAAGAATCGACGGGGTTTGTCAACGGTAGTGTTCTCTTTCTATATTCCGTGTAGTCGGTGCCAATCATATAGTTGATGAGCCTGTCTGCCTGAGTGTTATCAGCGGTGTTTACAATGCCGTCGTTGTTTAGGTCTGTCCCGAGGTAACTGCCAAAACAGGACTTGTTGGCCGTTGAAAAGGCCACCAGGTTGTTACTGCCGCAAGAGGCAACAGCGGGTGCCTTGGGATAAGAAGTACCACTGTCATTGACAAATATCTTTCGTGCAGTGATCCTCTTAAAGAGTATCTTTCCAGACTCCCATACCATTTCTACATCGTCAAGCAGCTTGTCTGTAAGCTGGGTGTTAGCCACCCCGTCTCCATCCGTATCCGTCCAGTTACGAACAACCAGGTTAGTGCCAACGAAATCAAAGCTGACAATATTATCGGTCTGCAGGTTCAGGAGATTGTCGTGCGTAGTCTCCTCTCGCATGTTGGCAATGTTATTGTTGTAGTCTTCGTAGTACCAGAGGTTGTTGAGATAGCCAAGCCACGACAGTGTGGTGGTACTCAGTGGTATTGCGATGTCAAAGTCCTTGCTTGGATAGAACACCGCCTGTAAGACGGTTGAACCGGCCCGTGACTTTTCACCCAGGACGGAGGCCGCCGTCCCTGACGCTGCTCGTTTTACGATGGTCTGTAGTATCGTCCTCATGGATGCCTGTAAGGAGTAGCCATCGGAGGCATCAAAGTAGTTATCGGGGGTATGATTGACCGTGTCACTGGTCCAGTCCGAGTACGGCGCTGTTGTGTCGGGGCTTGTGTGGGTAGAGCTATAGGCAAAGCTGCCATTAATGGCCGCATATTTCAGGAGGGTCGCGTTGGTTCCAAAGGCAAAGACCGTATACAGGTTCATCGACTGAGTACCGGTCAGATCGCTTCTTATGTCATCGGTGTGCATGTAATAAGCCACATCCTCAAGACCGCCCTTGGCGCCGGAGGCGTCATAATCAACTATAGAGGCTGCAAAAGGACCCGCCGCAAGACAGCCACACTCACTACCTGCGGCCCCACCGCACGTTGACGACGACGATGACGACGTAGCGTAAGGTTCGCAGTTGTAGCTCGTCTTGCCTCTTACATAATCGGTCAGTGTCGAAGGAATGTTGCCGTCTCTGGTAGGCAGGCCATCCGTTATCAACAACACATAGCTCTGGGCACACGGGGCATAGACGGAGGCCCCCGTTGCATCGATAAAGCCATTGTAGGGGTCAGCGGCGGCGCTTATTGTATAATCACCGCTATTATACTGTGGTCCCGTGCCTCCGTTACCTGAGCCATAGGCGCCACCCACATTTGAGGCCGTCTGGGCAAAGTATCCAACCACGGACCACAGGGTCTCAGCAAGGGGCGTATAACCACCAGGCACCATTTGAGTTATTGTATCGACAACGGTTGCGTAGTTATTGTTGGCTATATTTATCTGTACCTGTCCGCCCTCATAGGTAGAGTCGTAATATGTAAGGCCAAATCTTGCTTTATTGCCAATCTCCTGTATGACGCCTGTAGGGGTGACAACCTTTGCCTGTGTCCTCCACTTAAAAGTGGTACTTGCATTGTCGTAGAAATAGGGTATCGTTGTATAACCTCCACTGGTGCCGTCAACCCTTAAGGTTATTGGTGTTGGAGGTGTGCCGGTGGTACTGAAGCAGGAGCCGTCATCAGTATATGACGTGCTTGAGGAGCTGACGTCACAGTATTTGTTTTCACCGCCGGCGCTTGTACCGCGCCATATTCTATAAGCGGTTGCCCCGCTGACACTGCTCCATGAAAGGTTTATCTTTTTATTTGAACTGGTTGTAGCCTTTGACCTTTCGTTTGAAGCAACGCTACAACCTCCGGCATCACATGCGGATACCTTATAGTAGTAGGTAGTGCTTGCGGTGAGACTGCCTCCGCTTGCATTAGTGGGGGTGTTTAATGTTGGAGCGCTAATGGCAAGATTACAATCATGCCCGGTATCGCTCAGTGAGGTATAACTTGCGGGATAACAGATGTTTTTATAGAAGTCTGTGCTACCGTCATCGGCATAGACCCTCGCGTACCCTGAAGGTTCGGCGGTGTAACCGGCATGTGACGCGGTCGTCATGACCTTCCCGCCGGTGAGGACCAGCTTTGCCACATCGACCCTCTTCATCGTCAACCAGTTCAGGAAGTTGCCGTCCCACTCTGCCGCTGTCTTTGCCCGAGAGGTCTTCAGGGCAGTTGGCGAGAACTTGTCATTGACACAACAACCGGCGGTGGATGTGCCACCACCCGTGTAGCTGTACCAATAAGCAGGGTCAAACATTCCATAGTATTGGTTATTGGGGTCAAAACCCGTGCATGGGGTGGTTGAGCTTGAACAGTCGTTTGAGCCGCCGCCATCAGGGTAAGCGGGATTGGTACGCATACTGCCAGAGTTGTCGAGGATAATCATTATATTGGGTGGAAAGTTGCCCGTAACAAACGGCGGTGTAGAGCAATAAGTCGCAATGTTAGAGGGCGACGTGTATGTTGGCGTCGCCGTGGGCGTAGGTGTTGGAGTGGGTGTGGGCGTGGGACTAACTGTTGGTGTGGGCGTTGGCGACGGAGTTGGCGTTGCAGCCAGTGCAAAGTTGGCCGTGGCATTCTGGGCATGATTACTCATGTTAAAGGAACATGTGAGTGAAGTCCCTGAACATGCCCCGGTTGTTGATGTCCAGTTGACAAAGACGTATCCGGCAGCCGGAGTTGCGGTTAGTGTTACGTCAGCGTAATTATTATAGTGATGACTGCAATCAGGGCCACAGTCGATGTAGCCATCCGAACTTGTCACCGTACCGCCTGCCGTTGGCGACTTGCTTACCGTCAGCCACTTCTTGGCCTCACTTGTAGAAGGAAAAGCAATGCCGATTATCAATAGGACCCCGAGCCATAGCGCCTTGGTAGCTATGTTATGCCTTAAACTTCCATATACAGAATACCGTATCATCTTTTATCCTCCCGTCTTATATCCACATTGTTTATTGTTGATCTTCATATAGAAACACATTGGTAACAATCCCCGATGCGTCAATCACGAGCTTCACCTTCTTGCCTTTTGTTATGTCGGAGATAGAGGCAGGCGTGTCATTCATCGTTTTAAACACAGCCTTATCGACATTGAAATCCGTCTCTCCTATCACTATATACGGGTAAGACACCTCACTAACAAAGCCTGACAGGTCTCTCTCCTGATGCGATTGTGTCTTTGCTCCCGGGTTACCGGAATAAGCGTTCTTTTTAAATCCACCACCGGCATACACACCATTAACAGTCATTACCATGACAATGGCCGCGGTCAATAACAATATCTTCCTCATCGGTATATTCCTCCTTGCTATTAATTGTGCTTGTCTACGATCTCTTTCCATGCTTATATCATAGACATACCTGTGTGAATAAATCGTGAAAGTTAAGTGGTTTTTTTGTCGCGAAGTTACGTATTATAGCAAATTTCGAGTATCCTCATTAAAAAAGCATGGTAATCGTTTAGAAGCTCAGGCCTGCGCAAAAAGGGGTCAAGGGGACTGGTCCCCTTGACCCCATTATTCTTAACCCTAATGTTCTAAACATTTATGCTCCGT
>JADGAE010000082.1:1240-7668 GCA_015232165.1 Nitrospirota bacterium | reverse complement strand
CTTGCAGGGGGTTCTGAAGGGGGGCGGAGCCGCCCCTTTCTTTCTTTGTATTGCATGCAATCGAAACTCGCTATATGCTATACTAAAGACTACAAACATTTTATGAAGGAGTACGACATGATGAAGGTGATCTTAAAGGATGATGTTGCCAACCTGGGCAGTATGGGGGCAATAGTAAATGTAGCCAACGGTTATGCAAGGAATTATCTCTTGCCGAGAAACCTGGCAGTGGAGGCAAATGAACGCAACCTCAAGGCCCTCAGGCACGAAAGCCGAAACATCGAAGAAAGAATCAAGAAACTAAAGGTAACAGCCGCAGACCTGGCCACCAGGCTGTCATCCGTGACCATATCGCTTAAGGCCAAGGCCGGTGAGGAGGGTAAGCTCTTTGGCTCCATTACCAGCAAGGATATATCGGAGGCTCTCGTGGGGGCAGGCTTTACCATCGACAAAAGGAAGATACAAATGGACAGCCCGATAAAGCGGATCGGTGAACACGTGGTCAAGGTCAGGATACATCCGGAGGTCTCAGCCGACCTCAAGATTGATGTCACGGCCGAGTAAGGGTGTGTCTGCGGGACATGTGCATGATTGTGTACCGGTGAATCGGTGGCATTATGATGGCAGTTGACACGGCGCTTGACAAGCTCCCGCCGCAGAACCTTGAGGCCGAACAAGCCGTCCTGGGGGCTATCCTCCTGGAACAGGAGGCCATCTACAAGGCCATAGAGGTGATCTCGGAGGAGGACTTCTACAAGGACTCACACAGGCGCGTCTTTAGAGCAATGCTCGCAGTCCTTGACAGACACGAGCCTATTGACCTTGTCACGTTGACCGACTATCTGAAAAAAAACGGTGACATCGACAAGATAGGCGGCCTGGTCTATCTCTCAACCCTGGTCAACTCGGTTGCCACCTCGGCAAACGTGGCCTTTCACTGCAAGATCATACGCGAAAAGGCCCTTATGCGGGGCCTCTTGCACGGCGCTACCACCATAATATCAACCGTATACGAGCAGGGACAGGACGCCGATGATATGGTTGATATTGCCGAAAAGACCATCTTTGAGATAGCCGACAAACGCGTGCGTCAGGCATTTTCTTCCCTTGATGTTATCGTAAAGGAGAGCATCGAGCTTGTTGAGCATCTGTACTCAAAAAAGGAGACAATAACCGGTGTTCCCTCCGGGTTTAAGGACCTTGATGAGTTGACGTCGGGGTTTCAGGAGAGCGACCTGATAATCATAGGGGGCAGACCCTCTATGGGCAAGACCGCCTTTTGCCTGAACATCGCCCAATACGTGGGGGTTCACATCAAAAAGCCAATTGCCATATTCAGTCTTGAGATGTCCAAGCGTTCACTTGCGTTAAGGATGCTGTGTTCCGAGGCGATGATTGATTCCAACAGGGTCAGAAAGGGGGTTCTCAGGCGTGATGAGTGGCCCAAGCTGACCGCGGCGGCGGGCAAACTCTCGGATGCCCCCATATTCATCGACGATTCCTCCGACATTGGTGTGCTGGAGATGAGGTCAAAGGCACGGAGACTGAAAATGGAGCGGAACCTCGGCCTGGTGATAGTTGACTATCTGCAACTGGTGCGTGGCAGGGCGGGGGCTGAACGCAGGGAACAGGAAATCTCCGAAATCTCCCGCTCGCTAAAGGGACTGGCAAAGGAGCTTAATATCCCGGTCATTGCCCTCAGTCAGTTAAACAGACTTGTGGAGCAGCGCAGACCACCAATACCCACACTGGCAGACCTCAGAGAGTCCGGCGCCATAGAGCAGGATGCCGACGTTATATTGTTTTTGTACCGCGACGAAGTATATAATAGAGACAATCAGGAGTCAAAGGGCAAGGCTGAGGTACACATTGCCAAACAGCGAAACGGCCCGGCGGGGGTAAAGGTTAATCTGACGTTTCTGTCCGACTTCACTCGCTTTACCGACTATACGGACTCCCCCGAAGGATATTCCGGTAATGTGGAAAGCAGTTTTTGAGCGCCAACTAAACCGGCTGTTGGCGTAGGGCTTTTTCAGAGATTAATCTTCAGCTTGGCTGAGACCTCCCGGCAGATGATCGGGGAGGCTAATAAGGCCAATAATAAGGAGGGTTGGACCATGAAAAGACAGGCGGCAGTGGCAGGACACTTCTACAAGGGTAGGAGTGATGAGTTGCAGTATCAGGTCAAGGGGTTCGTGCAGTACGATGCAGACAAGAGCAAGGTCTTTGGCCTTGTTAGTCCTCATGCCGGTCTTGTATACTCAGGGAGGGTTGCGGGGGCGACATATTCCAGGATCAGTATGCCTGACAACGTTATCCTGATTGGCCCCAACCACACCGGCATGGGGGAGAGGTTTGCACTAATGTCCAGGGGGAAGTGGGAAATCCCAACACACACCTTCGACATAAATGGGGACATAGCGGATATACTCCTTAAGCACTCGGTGTTTCTCAAGGACGACCCAATCGCACACTACTATGAACACTCCCTGGAGGTGCAACTGCCCTTCATAGCGTATTTCCTGCCCTCTGTACCCTCCAGAGACGTCAAGATAGTGCCAGTCACGATGTTACATGCCTCCCTGCAGGAGTGCAATCAGGTAGGCATTACCATTGCACGGGCGATACAGATGGCAAGGTCCCAGGGCCTTGTAACGGACGTTGTCATAGTGGCAAGCTCCGATATGAGTCACTACGTCACCGAAGAGCAGGCTCGACAGAAGGATAACCTCGCTCTGCAAAAGATACTGTCCATGGACCCCGAGGGGTTGTACGAAATAGTCCGCGAGGAAAACATCAGCATGTGTGGTGTCATGCCCGTAACGGTCATGCTCTATGCCTGTATGGAGCTAGGGGCCACCAGGGCAGAGCTTGTTAAGTACGAAACCTCCGCAGAGACAAGCGGAGACTATAGTCACGTGGTCGGATACGCAGGGGTACTTATCAAGTAAGTCGACATTACAACGGATATTCTGTAAGCAATAAGCATAAATATCAATAAAGACAACGAAATGTGGATATTTTTTTGCCTAAAACGTAGACAATAAATTTATTAAATAAATAAAAATATACTGATCGGATTCGAGTTTTTTCGGGTATCAAAATTGCTTGCATACAAGAAAGAAAGGGGCGGCTCCGCCCCCCTTTAAAACCCCCTGCAAGGGGACCAGTCCCCTTGACCCCATTATTTCATACTCAATTATCATGCCTAAAAAAACCTGTGTCATTTCAGTATAATTCTTTATACTGATACAATTGCCTAACAATCAAGTTCTCTGTAGATAAAAACCTAATTCTCTGAATGCAATTTGGTATTACCCACAGGAAATGAAAAGGAACCACTTTGTATTGTATGCAATCTATAGCAAATTTCGATTGGATTAACTACAAAATTAATGGCACTTTAATGGAGTCAAGGGGACTGGTCCCATTGCGGGGGGTTGAAGGGGGCGCGGTAACGTCGCTGTGCGAGCGGAGTCGCCCCTTTCTTTTCTTGTATTGCACCCAATCGAAACGCGCTATAAAAATACGACGAGAACCAAAATGGAAATGTTATACTGGAGATAGGAGAAGAAAGGATAAGTATAGAAGGAAAACTTATAACAATGGAGGATGCAGAGAAAACAAGGGAGCAGCTTATTGCCGAGTTGCAGCAAGCACATTGGGACTTGCGGCAAGCACAAGCTGAGATTGCGAGATTAAAAAGACATCAAGGGTTAGGCAACCAACCTGCTGCTATAGGCGTATTGAGCGATGTTACGCAGCAGAATAGATTATACGAGGACTTGTGCCTCCAGCCTGAAATAATCCCTACAGACATAAGTCAAAATAAAAAAGTTGTTGATGAAATAACAGAAAAGAAGCTAATGATTGCCGCGCTGAAGGATAGTGAAGAGCGTTATAGAAGGCTGTTTGATCAATCTCCTGACTCCATATTTATTGCCGAACCTATAACAGGTTATATAGTTGACGCCAATCAAACTGCATCTCTGCTCTTAAACAGACCAGTCAGTGAGATCAAAGGTATGCATCAATCCCAATTGCACCCTAAAGACAAAGAAGAGCATTCAAAAAAGATATTTAAAGAACTCTTTAGAGATTTAATAAATGATGACAGGGTTTATCCTGTAGAGATTGATGTTGTTGGGGCAAACGGGGATAAAATCCCATGTGAGGTGTTGGCGCAGCTCATTTATTACAATGGAAGTACATTTATGGAGTGTGTTTTTAGAGATATTAGCATGAGAAGACATATGGAAATGACCATCAAAATAGAAAGAGACAAACTCAAAATAATAACGGATGCTATAGCAATAGGTATCTTGGTAGTAACCAGGGAACACTATATAGAGTATGTAAACGGTGCCATGATAAATGATTTTGGAGATGTAAAGGGTCGCAGATGCTATGAATATCTTCAAAATAGAAGGGAGGTATGCCCTTGGTGCAGGAATGAAGAGGTGTTTGCCGGTGATACTGTTAAAAGGGAGTGGTATAGCCCTAAAACTCAAAAAACATACTCAGTTCTTGATACCCCAATTATTAACGTGGACGCTTCAGTTTCAAACTTTGTGATATTTTTTGATATTACGGAAATAAAGCAAATTCAATTGAGACAGCAGAGGGAGCTGGATTTTCAAGTGGCTGCCTCTGATGCGGCTAAGTTCTCCCTTTCTTCTGACAGCACTATCTATGATATTGCCGAGGTTGTTAACGGACACGCAATGAAGCTGACCGATAGTTTGCATGGATATACAGGAGAAGGTGAGTATGGCTATAGCGGGCTATGGGGGCATTCCTTAAATACGGCGAAGGGATTTTATACAAATAATCCCAAAACGCACCCATCATACGAGGGCAGTGCACTTGATGAACGTGTTCCAATACGGAGATTTCTGTCGGTACCGGCAAGGATTAAAGACAACCTTATAGGACAGATTGCCTTGGCAAATGCCGGGAGGGATTACACCAACGATGACTTGGACATGATAAACCGTCTTGCCTCTATCTATGCCATAGCAGTGGATCGTAAACGAATGGAAGAGGATTTGAGGTCAACCAAGGAGTTTAATGAGAGTGTGATAACCACTGCTCAGGCTATTATACTAATACTTGGCAAGCGAGGTGAAATCATCAGTATTAATCCATACATGGAAGAACTTTCAGGTTATACGTTAGACGAGGTCAAGGGCAAAGATTGGTTTGAGACCTTTTTACCCGAACATGACAGACAGCCTATATCCAAGGTCTTTGCACAGGCAATTGGCGACATTCAAATACATGGTAATGTTAACCCAATTGTCACTAAAGACGGCAGGGAGATTCTGATAGAATGGTATGCCAAGACATTGAAGGATAAGAATAAGAATGAAGAGATAGTAGGATTACTGTCTATAGGACAAGATGTAACGGAACGCAAGCGTATGGAAGAGGAACTGAAAACCTTAAACGCTAATCTTGAGACGCGAGTAATCACAGAGACCGAAGCCAGGCATAGAAATGAACAACTGCTAATACAGCAATCCAAGATGGCGGCTATGGGGGAGATGATAGCTTTAATTGCACATCAGTGGAAGCAGCCACTAAATGTCTTGTCTATATTAGTATTCGATTTGGAAGACACCTATAGTTCCGGTGAGTTAAATAAGGAATCTCTTGACAAAATGGTTGATTCATCAATGCGGCAGATACTGTTTATGAGTAAAACAATGGATGATTTTAGAGACTTTTTTAAGCCGTCAAAAGAGAAAGTTATATTTGACGTGAAAGTCGGTATAGAAGATTTATGTTCAATGTTTATTAGCATCTTTAATAAAAACGATATCGCCATTGAGATTAAAAGCACACAGGATGCAAAATATCCTGTAAATGGATATCCTAATGAGTTTAAACAGGTAATACTTAACATTATAAACAACTCCAAGGATGCTATTATGCACGTAAAAAAGACTGACAATAATATACATGGACGGATTGAGATAGCATTTAACAAGGATGAAGCCAAAAACGAAATCACAGTATCAATCAGAGACAATGGTGGTGGTATCCCGGAGGGTGTGATAGGCGGAATATTTGAACCTTATTATACTACAAAGGGAGCAGAGGGTACGGGGATTGGCCTCTACATGTCAAAAACCATTATAGAGGCAAACATGGGTGGAAGCCTGACGGCAAAAAATATTGACGGCGGCGCTGAGTTTATGATAACACTACAATTGTGTGCTCATGAATGCTAGAGGGTAGCTCTGCATTCAAGCTTGGTCACACTTCTGCCGTATTGTATGGTACGTTTCGATTGCGTGCAATACAAGAAAAGAAAGAAGGGAGGCGGCTCCGCTGTCACAGCGACGTTACCGCGCCCCCTTCAGCCCCCTGCAAGGGGAGGGGCGAGGCGCAATCTTATCGCAGCAGGGGGCGAGCCGCCCCTG
>JADGAE010000082.1:0-1194 GCA_015232165.1 Nitrospirota bacterium | reverse complement strand
GACGCGCCATTATTCTTAACCCTAATGTTCTAAACATTTATGCTCCGTTATTTACTCAAGAGGCTTACTGGTAAAAAAAAGGTAAAATTGCTTAATATAAAATATATGGATGAGTGTGTAGATTTTAAAGAATACCTTATAAGGAGACATGTTGTATGAATATACTTGTTTCAGGCTCTCTGGCATATGACAGGATAATGGATTTCCCCGGACGTTTTGCAGACCACATCTTACCGGATAAGATCCACATACTGAACGTGTGTTTTATGATCAACGGGTTAAAGGAGAACTTTGGTGGTACTGCCGGCAACATCGCCTATACCCTTTCGCTTTTGGGGGAGACCCCAAACGTCATTGCCACCGCAGGGCGTGACTTTGAACCCTACCGGCAATGGCTCAGGCAGTGCGACATCCCCTCGCACAATGTCACAATAATCGAAGAAGAGCTAACCGCAGGGGCGTACATCACTACCGACCAGGCAGATAACCAGATAACCGCCTTTAATCCGGGGGCTATGAAATTCCCCACAAATTTCGACTCTGACTTTGCCGACCCAACCAAGGCCATAGCCATCGTTGCCCCAGGCAACCTCGAAGACATGTTTGAGTTCACAAAGGTCTATAAGCAAAAAGGCATCCCCTATATCTTTGACCCGGGGCAGTCGCTGCCCATGTGGAATAAAGAACAACTGACCGAAATGATCACGGGAGCCAGGATATTTATCAGTAACGACTACGAGCTGCAACTGACCATGGATAAGACCTTTGCATCCCTGCAGGAGATTACCCGGATGGCCGAGGTGGTTATCACTACCAAGGGTGAGTTTGGCTCCACCATAATAAGAAACAACAACGGAAGACTTGACAAGGTGGAAATCCCACCCGTGACGGTTGAACACGTCAGTGACCCAACGGGGGCTGGAGATGCCTACAGGGGTGGACTTATCAAGGGCTTGCTCATCTCGGAGGACGACCTTGAACATGCCGCCATGATGGGCTCCACTGCTGCCTCCTTCTCCGTAGAGACCTACGGGACGCAGAACTTTCGTTTCACTAGGGAGGCGTTCAATCAGCGTTTTGAGGCGATCTTTGGGAAGGCGGCCTATTAAATAAAAGAGGTTTCTTCGTTTTTTTGTAATGGTTCAGGTATACAATAGAAAGATTGCACTGGAACAAGATATTATGGGGTCAAGG
>JADGAE010000081.1 GCA_015232165.1 Nitrospirota bacterium | reverse complement strand
TTGGCGTTGAGATAGAGATCGAAAACATCCTCGATGTAATCGTCGAAAAGACAACGGACGTGATGGATGCAGAGCGGACCACGCTGTTTCTATACGACGACTCCCGCAATGAGCTCAAGAGCAGGATCGCCGAGGGGCTTAACGGTATCAGGGAAATCCGGCTATCCATAGGACAGGGCATAGCGGGTGATGTGGCCAGGCATCGCAAGACCGTAAACATCCCCGATGCTTACTCGGATGAGCGGTTCAATATCGAGGTTGACCGTCGCACGGGGTATCGCACGCGCTCGGTGCTTTGCAGTCCCATCCTTGGCAGCAGTGACACCCTGATGGGCGTCATACAGGTAATTAACAAGAAATCAGCCGGTGACGGCAACGGAGGCGGCATCAACGAGGCATTTAACGACCAGGATGAGCGTCTGCTTGAGATACTGTGCGGACATGCGGCTGTGGCCCTGGAGCGGATCAAGCTCACGGAGGCATGTCTTGAGAAGAGGCGTATTGAGGAATCCCTGCGCGTGGCACGCGATATACAGATGAACATGGTCCCAACGGTGTCTCTGTCTCTGCTTGCCAGAGGTATAGACCTGCATGTCTACATGAAGGCGGCACGGGAGGTGGGCGGTGATTTTTACGACTTCTTTTTTGTTGATCAGGACAGGCTGTGTCTGACGATTGGCGACGTCTCGGGCAAGGGGGTGCCGGCGGCGTTGTTTATGGTAAAGGCCATGACGCTCTTAAAATCCACCGTACAGACCGGTGTGACACCAAGCGAAGCGCTGACTATCGTCAACCGCGAGCTGTGCCTGGACAACCGGGCATACATGTTTGTCACGGTGTTTCTGGGTGTCTTTGATATCCGCACGGGATATCTCAGATACTCAAACGGCGGCCACAACCCGCCATATTTACTGGGTCACGGCGGCATAGTGCCCGTAACGGAGGCAGTGGGCCCGGCCCTGGGCATAATGGAGGGCACCGTCTACGAGTCCGCGGAGATGACAATAGCACACGGTCATTCCCTGTTTATGTATACCGACGGAATTGAGGATTCCAGGGACGTAAGCGGCGGATTCTTCTCCATCGAGCGGGTTGAGCAACTGCTTTATGAAAACCGCCTCTTGCCCGCCGAAAGACTCGTTACCGCCATCCTCGACTCCGTAAAAGACTTCTCGGAAGATGCCCCCCAGTCTGACGACATCACGGTGCTGGCCATTAGAAAACTGCCACAGCCCAAACACCTCCAACTGACGACGGAGGGTGGACTTGAAAATATACCCGCAATCATGGACTTTATTGCAGAGTCGGCCCAATCGCTTGGTCTGAGCGAAGATGTCGGATTCGACTCACAACTGGTCGTTGAGGAGGCGTGCACAAACATTATAAAATACGCATACGATACCCCCGCACAGGCCCGGATAAACCTGAGCGTTGCGGTGATCGACGGTAAACTCGTCATCACCATCAAGGACACCGGCCAACCCTTTGACTACGACTCCGTGGCTGCCCCGGACCTTACCGCCACCCTTGCGGACAGAAAGGCCGGAGGCATGGGGATATACTTTATAAAACAGATAATGCAGGAGACGAGTTACGAGCACAGAAACGGCACAGGGGTGCTGACGCTGATCAAACACCTGAAGAATAACGACTAAAATGGAGGAATCATGGAAGTCCTAACCCGTAAAAAGAACGACATAACAATTATGGCAATCAACGGCAGCCTGGACAGTTCTACAGCCCGGGAGTTTACAAGTGTCATAGAAAAATGTATCAACAATGGCGACATGCGCTTTATAATTGACGTAAGCGGTCTGAAATTCATATCCAGCGCCGGATTAAGCAGCTTTGTTGCACCTGCGAAAAAGCTGCAGGCACAAGGGGGAAAGCTCCTGTTTGTTGCCATGACCGAGCGGATCGAGCGGATATTTAAAATGGCCGGCTTCTATAACACGATCTTTCGTGTCTGCGACTCCGAGGCGGCAGCACTGAAAGAGCTTGGATAGCCACCCGGCCTGGAGGCTGATCTGGAAATCAGCCGCAGCACTCGGATGTAATGGCATTGACCGCACGTTGTGGTTATTGATATAATATAATCGTTGGTATACCTTATAATAGTCCTGTTGCTTTTGCTGTCTGCGTTGTTTGCGGCTTTAACAAACGGGCTGCTGAGTTTAAGCACAACCGAGCTGGAACGTAAGATGAAGCTGGGTGACAGAGATGCCGGGAGGGTTTATACAGTAAGAAAGAGGGGCAGTCAGTTGTTGTGTACCCTGGTGCTTGGCAATGTTGCCGTTAACAGTGCGCTTTCAATATTTTGGGCTACGGTCGTTAATGGTTTTATTGCCGGAGTTGTTGCCACCTCTTTGATTGTAGTCTTTGGAGAAATTTTGCCTATAGCCATGATCACGCGGTATCCATTGAAGGTTGGGGCAAGGGCAATATGGCTGGTGAAGGTCTTTATGTTTATTTTCTATCCGGTTGCCTATCCCCTTTCGAGACTGCTTGACAGGGCACTGGGTGTTGAGATGCCAACCGTGTGGAGCAAGCAGGAGTTGAAGGAGATCATCAAGTTTCATGAGGACCGCCCGGAGTCCAGTGTCGATGCCAACGAGGAGCGGATCATCCTGGGGGCGCTATCCTACTCGGACAAGATCGCTGCCGATATCATGACCCCTCGTTCCGTCCTGTTCAGCCTGGAGGTAGATGCCACCCTCGATGACAAAACCCTCTCGGAGATCAAGGCAAACGGTTTTACGAGGATACCCGTCTACAGGGACCAGCTTGACGACATAATAGGCCTGCTATATGCCAAGGACCTCATAGCCATAGAGTCAGGTGCGAAGGTCTCGGACGTCTACAGGCAGAACAAGGTCCTGATTATCCCCGAGACCAAGAAACTAGGAACCCTGATGAACGAACTGCTCCAGGGTAGAAGTCACCTTGCCGTTGTCTATGACGAGTACGGCATGTTGGTTGGCATCGTCACACTGGAGGACATCGTTGAGGAGATCATGAGGGTGGAGATAGTCGACGAGGCAGACAACGTCGTTGACCTACGCCTGGAGGCCATCAAAAGGGCCCGGAAATACCTCCACAAACAAGTAACTTAACGGCAGCGCCCTTGGTAAACCGCACCAGGGCAATCGCATTTGAAATTATCATTATGTTTTTTATGTTAAATTAACCAATTTTCAACCTAATCAACATAGCCCTTTACGGGGTCAAGGGGACTGGTCCCCTTGTAGAGGGGTCTGAGGGGGTGAGGCACCCCGGCCATAAAAGGGGGACAAAGTCCCACATTCTTTTCTTCTTCCGGTCAAATGCGATTGCCCTTGGCAAACCGCACCTTGCCATTGACTTTTAGCAGCGCTTTGTTTATCCTAAATATAGTAACGAATGCAATAGATTATTTGGTATCATTAAAAAAGAGGTGAATTTGCCGTGAACAAAAGTAAAGTGTTTATATATCTGCTGATTTTGTTTGTTATTGCATGTTGTCTTGACAGCAATGGCTTGTGTGCGGCCTCGACTGACGATGGTTTAGAGCAGATGTTAAGGCATGAGGCGGGCCGGCAGGTGGTACTTGCCTACCATGCCGGCACGGGTAGGGTCAGTTTCATGAGACTTGAGGGTACGGGGACGATCCCTCGGGCACGTGGCCTGACGGAGAACGCCTCGGCAGAGGCAGCGGCAAGGGGGTTTCTCGACGAGTATGGAAGGTTGTTTGGGGTTGAAGACCAGCGACAGGAACTCAAGGTAATGCGTCAGATTATGCCCGGGGATGGCAGGTCGATAGTCAGGTTCCAACAGGTGTATAACAGCATCCCTGTCATGGCCGGTGAGCTGATAGTACAGACGGATGCCGGGAAAAACATATTAAGCGCTAACGGTGAGATATCACCCATGCCTGTGGTCAACACAACGCCATCCGTTGAGCAGGATACGGCTAAATCAGAGGCTTTAATGCTGATATCCAAGCACTACAATATCTCACAGGCAAGGCTGTCCGTAAGCGACCCGCAACTGTGGATATACAACACCGTTCTGCTTGGCCCCGGACGTAACGTCAACACCCTTGTATGGCGTATGGATGTCAAGGCAGATACCCCAAGACCAATTCATGAACTTGTACTGGTCAATGCACACACCGGGCATATAGCCTTACACTTTAACCGGATCAGAGACGCAAAAAACAGGGCCGTATACGATAAAAACAACGTCCGCGATGACAACCTGCCCGGCAATACTCCGGTCAGGAGCGAAGGTCAGGTCGCCGTTGGCATAAAAGACGCAGATGACGCCTATACCTATATGGGGGATAGCTACGATTTTTACTACAACACCCACGGCAGAGACGGTTACGACAACGCGGGCAGTCGCATAGTTGCAACGGTTAGGTACTGTCCGGAGGATACGGACTATGATTGCCCTTATGACAACGCATATTGGGATAGCGATATTAAGCAGTTTGTCTTTGGCAGTGGTTTTGCTTCTGCCGATGACGTTACGGCCCACGAGTATACACACGGGGTTACGTATGCCACGTTCAATCCATTTTATTACTACCAGACCGGGGCTATTGACGAGTCGCTCTCCGACGTGTGGGGTGAGTTTGTGGACCTGACAAACGGTCATGGCGACGACTCTGCAAGCGTGAGGTGGTTAATAGGTGAAGACCTCTCAATTGGGGCTATCCGCAACATGAAGGACCCGACGACATTTAAAGATCCCGACAGGATGGGCAGCCCCAACTACTATTGCAGTTACAACGACAACGGCGGTGTACATACCAACAGCGGAGTCAACAACAAGGCCGCTTACCTTATGACCGATGGGGATACATTTAACTCAAAGACGGTTACGGGGATCGGGATTACCAAGGTTGCAAAGATATATTACGAGGCCTACACCCACTTACTCACCTCCGGCAGTGACTACGCGGACCTCTACAACGCCCTCGAGGGGGCCTGTAACACGCTGCTTAACGGCTCCGTGGTGACGTCGTCGGATTGTCGGCAGGTGAAAAACGCCCTCGACGCCGTAGAGATGAATCGGCAACCGACGGGATGTCCCTCTAACGATGCCCCGGTCTGTGACACCGGCTTGCCCAGGAACGTGTTCTACGATGACCTTGAGAGCGGCCCCGACAAGTGGACCCATAGCTCCATAACAGGTATCGATCCGTGGAACGCCCACGAAGAAGGCTACGCAACAAGCGGTAAGTACAGCATCTATGGCGAGGCCCTAAAGACGCTGTCAGACTCTGTCATCATGATGACTACCCCGGTGATTATTCCACAGAAGGCTTATCTGCACTTTAATCACTCATATGACCTTGAGGCGGACACCGACAAGGCCCTTGCCCAGGACATAGGCCGAGTTGCCTACAGCACGGACAACGGTGCCTCATGGACTGATGCCGGGGCGCTGTTTACACACAACGGCTACAACTTCAAGAGTGAGTACGATGGCAGTTACGGGTTCAGCGGAGTCAGCAACGGCTACCTATCGAGTCGCCTTGATCTAAGCTCCTTGGCCGGCAAAAGCGTCAAGTTTAGCTTCAACCTCAAGACCGACGTTGGCACTGCCTATCTGGGGTGGATTATAGATGACGTGGGGATATACACGTGTGATGGCGACACTGTACCCACGTCCAGGGCAAAAATGGACTTTGACGGTAACGGCAATAGCGATCTCCTCTGGTACAACACCGCCAGTGGCAGCACAAGGCTTTGGTTGATAGATACCCTTAAAGTTGTCGACAACAGTTCGATATACACGCTGTCTGATTTGAGTTGGCAGATACGGGGGATTGGAGATTTTAACGGCGACGGCAAAAGCGACATCCTCTGGTACAACACCTCAACTGGCGTGGTATACATCTGGTTGATGAGCGGGGCGTCGGTGTCGTCGCAGGGTATAGTGGCCACGCTGTCTGATTTGAGTTGGCAGATACAGGGGATTGGCGACTTCAATGGCGACGGCAAGGGCGACATCCTCTGGTACAACACCAAGACCGGGATGGTCTACGTCTGGTTTATGAATGCCACATGGGTGTCATCGCAGGGGACGGTGGGCACACAGTCTGATCCGAGTTGGCAAATAAAGGGGATTGGAGATTTCAACGGCGACGGCAAAAGCGACATCCTCTGGTACAACACCTCAGCCGGAGAGGTATATATCTGGTACCTCAGCGGCACCAAAATTACCTCCGCCAACTCCCCGCTGACATTGTCTGCTCTCACCTGGCAGATAAAGGGGATTGGCGATTTTAACGGCGACGGCAAGAGCGACATCCTCTGGTACAATCCCTCAACCGGGATGCTCTACATCTGGTTAATCAACGGCGGTGTAGTTGGCAGTGGCTCTCCGGCGACCCTGCCTTCAAACATGAAGGTCATTGGCATTGGCGATTTTAACGGCGATGGCAAGAGCGACATCTGCGTCAAGGATACGTCAACCGGGCAGTTGTATATCGGGTTGATGGATGGCACCAAGGCAACGTCTGTTGGCTCGCCAGGCACCCTGAATGACTCCACATGGAAGGTCATACCCGACGGCTCAAACACGTCTCTGTTTTAAAAGGGGTGGCTGCCCTACTTTTATGAGGGCCCACACCGGTCCACCTCTTTTTTTTGTGTATACGATTATGCTAATATTGTGGACAAGGCAATGAGTGATAACGACGATGACAAGAGATTTTATCCTGATTACCTGTTTGAGATACTCTGTGTTGTGGTATGTCTGATGGCGTTGCTGACTGTGACGGCCTTGATGATGCCCCAGGAGATGGGCAGACGAATTGTGTTGTCAACTCCGTTTCAGCCCAAACCGGAGTGGTATTTCCTGTGGCTCTTTGAGCTGCTCAAATACTTCCCGGGCAGGACGGCGTTTATCGGAACGGTGGTCTTGCCTCTGACCTTTGTGACGGCGCTGATCATGGTCCCGTTTATCGACAGGGATGAACACTCACAGGGTGGCAGGCTGAGGGCATCGGTGGTGGTGGGTGTCCTTTACCTGTTGTTTTTGGTATTTACGATTATCCCCTTGGCAGGTTGAGGGTGTTGTCGGTCGAGGTTGAGTTAATTGTTTAACGGTTACGTGCAGGTATACACGGGTAACGGTAAGGGCAAGACCACGGCAGCCGTAGGGTTGGCAGTCCGGGCTGCGGGGTGTGGGCTGCGGGTGTTTTTTGGTCAGTTTGTAAAGAGCCTCCACAGTGGCGAGCTTCATTGCATGCAGAGGTTGGATGGCCTCATAGATATCCAACAGTATGGCAGGGGCTTTATCAGGGGTACGCCTGGTGCGGAGGATATAGAAGCAGCCGAGAAAGGCCTCAGTCAAGCCCGGGCAGCAGTGCTTTCAACCGACTACCAGGTAGTTATCTTGGATGAGATAAACGTTGCCCTGGCCCTCGGGCTCTTGGAACTGCATGAGGTTGTGGGTCTGATACAGGACCGCCCGCAAAGCGTTGAACTCGTGCTGACCGGCAGAGGGGCTGAACAAAAGGTCATTGAGCTGGCCGACCTGGTCACGGAATTTAAGGAGATCAAACACTATTTCAACAAGGGTGTGACCGCACGGCATGGAATAGAGTATTAAAAATATCTTGCTGTAAAAAATCCTGTGATGATATGTATATACTGATCGGATTCGAGTTTTTTCGGGTATCAAAATTGCCTGCATACAAGAA
>JADGAE010000080.1 GCA_015232165.1 Nitrospirota bacterium | reverse complement strand
ATCAAAGACGGACCATGTCTACGGCCTTGTCTCTCTTGTTGGGACATTTGGCACCGAGGGTAAGCCGCTTGCGCGGATAACAATCTCTAAACTCGGCCAGGAATTAAAGACCGAAAGCACCGGGGACGGCCCCGTGGATGCCGCCTATAACGCCATAGCTCAACTGACTCAGACAAAGAGCCAACTGCTAAAATATGAGGTCAAGAGCATCACCGGTGGCACGGACGCCCAGGCGGAGGTGTTCGTGACCCTCGAGGAAGAAGGTAGGACTGTCAGGGGGGCAGGCTCCCATACGGATACCATCGTGGCATCGGCCAAGGCCTATATAGACGCTATAAATAAACTCGAAGGTAAACAAAGGGTCATAGAACCCGGGGTCTGAACCTCCAGACGGTAGAATGTCTGAACCACGCCTGCGACCGTAGGGAGCAAATTCAAATTAACGGATTACACTGATTATCAGGAATTGCCTGTTGAGTTAACTCCGGTCAAGAAAAAAAAGGGGCGACTCCGCTCGCACAGCGACGTTACCGCGCCCCCTTCAGAACCCCCTGCAAGGGGGCCAGCCCCCTTGACCCCACCAAAGTGCTATGTTTATGCTACTGTTCTATGTCAGCGGAGTAAACTACATAGGCATTTATCAGGATTAGGTTAAAGGCAGGCTTTAATCTTTTTCCTGTAAATCCTTTAATCTGTGTAATCTTGGTTCAGACAATCCTTAATGTTTACTTAAATGCGTCATTGTCGTCTTTAATAAAAAAACACTAACAGATAAGTCAAGTTATTGACATAAACGCAAAAATATATTTACAATAATAACCGGTAAATATGGAGCAGTTAAAAGACAGGTACTATCTCAATAAACTCCTTGGGCAATCGACACGGATGAAACAGTTGTATGCCACAATAGACAAGGTGGCCAACTCCGACTCTACGGTGCTTATCTGTGGCGAGAGCGGTACGGGTAAGGAGCTTGTGGCAAAGGCAATTCACTACTGTAGCAACCGACTGGACAAACCGTTTGTCCCCGTAAACTGCGGTGCAATCCCCAACGAACTGCTGGAATCCGAACTCTTTGGTCACGAGAAAGGTGCCTTTACCGGGGCAATCAATACGCGCAAGGGCCGCTTTGAACTGGCCGATTCGGGGACTATCATGCTGGATGAGATCGGCGAACTGCACCCAACCCTACAGGTAAAACTGCTGAGGATTATCCAGGAGCGAGAGTTTGAGAGGGTTGGCGGTACAAAGACCCTCAAAATTGACGTCAGGATACTGGCCGCCACGAACAAGAACCTTGAGGTGGCAACCAAAAACGGCGACTTCCGCGAAGACCTCTTCTACCGCCTCAACGTGATCCCCATCTTTCTGCCTCCACTGAGGGAGAGAAAAGACGACCTGCCCGTGCTGACGGAGCACTTTATGACCGCCTTTTGCAGCAAGCAAGGCAAGGAGCCTCTGAAGATAACCCCAGAGGCCGTAAATCTCATGATGAAGTACAATTGGCCCGGAAACGTCAGGGAACTTGAGACGCTCATCGAGCGCTGTGTCATCCTGGATGACACCGGAGTGGTCAAGGCTGAAAACCTCCCTGAACGCTTCATACAACAGAAGCCGTCTCAGCTTAACACCACTCAGTCACTGATGGAACTGCCCCTGGAGGGCATAGACCTCAATGCCATCCTGGATGACATAGAGAACAACTTCATCACACAGGCATTGCAGCGTGCCGGGGGCGTAAAGAGCAAGGCAGCCGGAATGCTGGGCCTTAACAGAACCACCTTTTTGGAAAAACTTAAAAAACGCCGGATCGAGTTTAAAGACAAAGACATCTTTGGCGCTTAATATGCCGGATTGTTTACTAGTGTCAGAGTCTTGACGCTCGTAGGCAAAAATTTCCCGTTTATAATTCGTGTTTAGTGATAATATTAAAGTGGCACGATTTTTGAATCCCCTAACAAAAGATGGTGAAAATGCTCAAAGGACATAAGCTGGTATATTTGGTTGTACTGTGGTTGTTGCTGGTGCCGGCCACCAGGGCCGCCGCCCTGAACATCGCCGATATCCTGACAACAGAGGAACTTAAAAAGGCGTGGGTACTGCTTGAGATGAAGGAGTACCAATCGGCAGTGGACATGCTCAACGGCTGCCATGACAACTCCAAGGGTCAGCCGGAGTTGGTCGCCTCCTGTAACTTTATATATGCCAGGATACTGGAAAGTAAACAGGAAACGGCCAAGGCCATTGATCGCTATAGAAAGGCCTACCAATACGCAACAAACGACAAGATAAAGGAAGAAGCCCTATTGCACCGCTCAGAGCTTAACCTGTTAAAGAGTTTCAATAACGATGCAAAACTGGGGTTTCAGACGTTTATAAGGGACTATCCCAACTCCAGGCAGATAAACAAGGCATACCTCGGACTTGCAAAGAGCCTGTCGGGGTTAGGAAAACCGGCAGAGTCCCTTGAGGTACTTGACAAGTCCGGCAGCAATAGTAGCGAGGTGCTTTTTGAGAAGGCCAACACCCTCCAGCGCATGGGTAGGGTCAAGGAGGCCGGTGACGTCTACACGACGGCCTTGCTTAAGGACCCCGGGTATATAAGGAAAAACAACGACGAGACCCTCTATCTCTATGGTGAGAACCTGCTGGCCGCGGGTGATGTCAAGAAGGCACGGGCGGCGTTTTCAGCCGTCAAGGATGCCTCGCTACAGGACAAGACGGCCCTTGGGTTTGCCAAGATAGCGTTGAAGGAGTCAAGACCCGAGATGGCAGCGGAGCATCTCAAAAAGATCGCCAACAGCAAGGAGAGAGAGGTAAAGCAAGAGGCTATGCTTAATCTCTCTAGGGTACAACTGCAGAGCGGCAAGACGGAAGATGCCAAGAAAAACCTCAAGGCGCTCAAAGGAATGGGCCTTAAGGACAAAGGCAAAGAGGAGCTGATATCGCTGCAGATAGACGTTGATGTAAAAGACAAGAAATATAAAGATGCGGCGGAGTCTATAAAAAAGCTCCATGCCAAGGACCCCGGCTCAAAGGCGATGCTTGACAGGGTGGAGGGTGTAATGTCGGAGGCCATGCAGGGTGACAATAACCAGTTTGTAGACCTGTGGCTTACCTACGGTACGATGCTGTTGGACAAGTCGCGTGAGCCGTTTATCTTACGAGCCAAGGATGCCCTCAAGGATACGGGTAAACCCTATATGGATGTCCTGACGTGGATATCAAAAAACTCCTCCGATACGGAGAGACACAAGGCATTGGGCGAGCTTACGGATATATATTCTGACTCCGGCGACAAGGCATCCGCCGTAAGGTCGTTGGCCGAAATGAAGAACCTCAAGGTGCCCAGTGATGAGCTTATCAGGAGAGAGGCCCGCATAAACTTCACCAACCGTGATTACAACGAGGCCCTCAAAAGCGCCATACTCATAAAGCAGTTCAACAAGGAAGATGTCGACCTTCTCAGGGACGCTATACTGATGTCGCCCAAGAACGAAACGGCAGTGCTCACCTACGAAAAGGCAATAAAAGACTCCGGCGGTACGACCGAAGACTACCTTGCACTTGCCGATGCCTTCTACGACCTTGGCAATATGGAAGGGGCAACGGGCTACTACAAGAAGGTGTTATCGCTGGAGCCTGCAAACCAGTGGGCATCCTACCGCCTTGGTGCCGTGCTGTCATCACAGGACTCCGAGGCGCTCCTGAAGGCCTCCGGCACGGGAGACTCCACTATCGACAGGCTATCAAAGGCAGCCCTGAAGGAACGCCGGATAAACAAGCGACTTGCCGAGGGAAACTTCTAAGTGGAAGGCATAAGCAGCTTAAACGAGGCGTTTCAGAGCTTCACCATAGCGTCCAGGAGCCTTGAACAGATATATGAGAGACTCCAGGAAAAGGTACACTATCTGACCATCGAGCTGGAGGATAAAAACAAGCAACTGCAACAGGCCCTCTACGATACGCAGGAGGCAAAGGACTACCTCAAGGGCATCCTTGAAAGCCTCAGAGAGGCCATCATCGTCCTGGACACCCATGAAAACGTGACGATGTTTAACCGAGCAGCAGAAAAGATGCTGTGCATGAGTACAGGGGACGTTGTCGGCAGGCCGTTTAATTCCCTAAACCTTGTCATAGAAAAGGACGGCACCGATACCTACCTCACCGCCGGAGGCAACCGTTACAATGTGGTCATATCGCATTCCAATATCCTTGATGTTCATGGAGCCACGCGCGGGGTCGTCATACTGCTGCAGGATATCACGAGGGTCAGGGAGCTGGAGTCCCAGCAGGAACGCAACAAGAGACTTATAGCCATGGGCGAAATGGCTGCCCAGATAGTGCATGAGATCAGGAGCCCGCTGTGCAGTATCGAACTATACGCCAGTATGCTAGAAAACGAGCTTGGCGATACACTCAACTCCAATCTCGCCAGGGGCATCTCTATGGGTATCAGGAGCCTTAATAACATCCTGACGAATATGATATTTTTTGCAAAGCCACAAAAACCAAAGTTCTATGAGGTGAAACTCAGCGACGTCATAGACGAATCACTGTTTATGCTGATGCCCCTGATCGAGTCAAGGGGAGTTTCGCTGGAGAGACACACCGGAGAAGGTGATGTGATCTCCGGAGACGGCGAACTTCTAAAACAGGTCTTTATGAACATAATCATAAACGCCGTCCAGGTGACCCCCGATGGCGGGACGGTCAAACTGATCGAAAAGACGGACGATACACACGCCATTGTCGAAATCATTGACGAAGGCGAGGGGATAAGACACGAAAACCTTGAGAGGATATTTGATCCCTTCTTCAGCACCAAGGAGAAGGGGACCGGCCTTGGACTGGCCATAGCGTCTAAGATACTGCTGGTGCATGATGGTACGATAAAGGTAAAGAGTGAGGTTGGCAAGGGTAGTTGTTTCCAGCTCTGCCTGCCCATTTGTGAGCAGCAAAATTAGGAGGGAACCTTTGGAAGTAACGATGGCTAAACCAATACTGTTAGTTGATGATGACCCTCAGATGAGGGATGCACTAAAGGAGGCGATCCAACGCCTTGGCCACGGCACGGTTGTCGCCGAAAACGGACAGGATGCCCTGACAAAGCTGGGCAACACACCGTTTGCTATGGTGGTGACGGATATGCAGATGCCCAAGATGGATGGCCTGTCCTTCCTGAAAGAACTTAGAAAGAGGGTCGGTAAACTCCCGGTACTTGTCATAACGGGCTTTGGCACCGTCGAAAATGCCGTGGAGGTCATGAAAGAGGGCGCAACGGATTACCTGATGAAGCCGTTTTCATTTGACAAGCTCACCAGGAAGGTACATAGCATCATGGAGGGCCTCACCGGCAGTCGTGAGATAGTCAGCACCAACGCCAGGATGATACGCATCTTGCAAATAGCCAGTGAGATATCCACCAGCGATACAACCGTCCTGATCTATGGAGAGAGCGGTACGGGTAAGGAACTGATAGCCCGCCACATACACAGACACAGCAACAGAAAGGACAAACCCTTTGTAGCCGTCAACTGTGCCGCCATCCCTGACAACCTGATGGAGTCGGAGCTGTTCGGTCATGAAAAAGGCTCCTTCACCGGTGCAACCGACCGCAAGATCGGGAAGTTCGAACTGGCCAACGACGGCACCATACTATTGGATGAGATCGGTGAGATGTCAATGGGGCTTCAGGCCAAGCTCCTGAGGGTCTTGCAGGAGAAGGAGATCGACAGGGTCGGGGGCAGACATACCATCCCTATAAATATCCGTGTCCTGGCCACAACCAATCGCGATCTGTACAAGGAATCCACCGAAGGCAACTTCAGGGAAGACCTCTATTATAGACTAAGCGTCTTTCCCATACACGTCCCGCCCCTCAGGGAGAGGGCGGATGATATCATCCCTCTGAGCGAACACTTCATAAAGAAGTTCTCCGCCCTGCTGAACAAGGAACTCAAGGGACTTACCAAGGAGTCTGCGGAGTTCCTTGAGGCCAAACAGTGGCGCGGCAATATCAGAGAGCTGGAAAACGTCATCCACAGGGCAGTGCTGCTGTCCAAGGGCGAGTTTATCACCATAGACGACTTCATGTGCGACACCGACACCCCCATCGTGGCGGTAGACAACTCCGCCAAGGGTATCAAGGAAATGGAAAAAGACCTGATCCTCAAGACCCTCAAGGACGTCAACGGCAACAAGACCAAGGCCGCCAAAATATTGGGCGTCAGTGTCAGAACCATCAGAAATAAACTCAACGAGTACGGGAAATTTTTTCCCGACCCATAAAAAAGTAGTTGGTTTTTTGACACTGAGATGGATGTCGGAAACTTAAAAGAGGATATGTGCCACTGGAAAAAAAACATGGCAAGGATTTGATTTTTATGTTATAATATAGTTACTTAGATATAGAGAGATAAATAAAAACATTAGGTTGCAGCAATAGAACCCTAAAGAAGATATGTGTTGGTACAATAATTGCACAATTTACGGTGTGTTTAAAGAACATGTTGAAAGAAAAAAAAGAAGGAGGCCTTTATGGATAAAGGTGTTGATGTATCAGAGAGGTTGTTAGGGATGACATCAGTCAGGCACAAGATAATATCGTCAAACCTGGCCAACTCCGATACGCCCGGCTATAAGGCACGTGAAGTGAAGTTTAGTTCGTTCTTTGATGACGAGAAGCTGAAGATGGAGGTCACAAACAATCTCCACTTTAAATCTGGCCAGGGCGTCGGCAAAGGCGACATGACGGTAGAGGAAGACACACCCAACTGGGGAGACAGAAACAACGTGGAATTGGATATAGAGGTTGCCAAGATGACGGAAAACGCCCTGCTTAATCAGGCAGCCGGCAAACTGATATCATCCAAGATCAGGATGTACAAGTCTGCAATGAAGAGGGGACAATAAATGGATACGTTTGGAGTATTTAATGTAAGCGCCTCAGCGCTTGTGGCCCAACGTCAGAGGATGAACTCCATAGCCTCCAACGTGGCCAACATACACACAACCCGGACCCAAGAGGGCGGCCCGTACAAGAGACAAGACGTAGTCTTTGAGGTCCTGCCCATAGGCAAGGTCGAAGAGAAGGCAATGGGCGTCCAGGTGACAAAGGTCATACAGGACGAAAATCCGCCCATGAAGGTCTATAACCCCGCGCACCCCGACGCAGATGAGGACGGCTACCTCTCCCTGCCAAACGTAAACGTGGTGGAAGAAATGGTCAATATGATGACAGCCGCACGTGCATATGAAGCAAACGTATCGGCCTTTAACGTATCAAAGGGAATGTTCCTGAAAACTTTAGAGATAGGGAGGTAATCATGTCTGAATTTAAAATACTGGGATCAAGCGTAGGGCAGGATGTACAACAAACACTAAACGACAAGAAGGACGCAGCCGGGGGGTTTGACACGGCGCTGAAAAATGCCTTCATCGAAGTGGATGCCATACAAAAGGAGGCCGATAAGGCCATAAATGAATTGACCACGGGCGGGGATGTCACAAAGGCAGTCCTCGCAATGGAAAAGGCCGATATGTCGTTTCAGTTGATGCTGGAGGTCCGCAATAAACTCCTTAATGCCTATGACGAAGTGATGAGGATGCAGGTATAGATATCCCGGCCAATTGATCGGTTTGACGTATTGACTTGGTGGCAGTTGGTGTATGGCTTGCCATATAGCTTAAGTTGTATTGTGGCATATGGCCTGAGTCTTTATATGTAAACGGTGTGTTTTAATATCAGTCCAGGTTAATGTCGATGCGGAGTATAAAGATTCCGTGTTTGGTTGTTATTTTTTTGTACTGTCGTACATTCATATAGTATTAGGAGCAGAGGTTTTATGGCAAATATTTTCGATATAGTAAAGGGATGGTCTACGAGGAAAAAGATAATCCTCATATCCTCTGTA
>JADGAE010000079.1 GCA_015232165.1 Nitrospirota bacterium | reverse complement strand
CAACCCTCCTGCCCCTGAAAAGGATAACCCTTCAACGACAGTCCACCTGCTTGTGGAAGAGCTAAATGCGTACAGAAAGGACAAGTGGGGATACGGATGAAGCTAAGAATTATGGGGTCAAAGGGACTTCTTTGTGACCGAGGTGCCCCACCCCCCTTGCAGGGGAGGTCTGAGGAGGGGGTGCGGCAACACCCGCCATGCGGGCAGCGCCGCACTCCTTCTTTTTTTTCTATCCGGATTTGCCAAGTGCCATGTCAAAGGCTGTTTTCAGACCTTTGTTCCAGTTTTCTATGTTGTACTTGTCTTTTACGTCCTGCCTTGCGTTTCTGCCGAGCCTGTTACGCAGTTGAGTGTTTTCAATGAGCGCTGAGAGGCTTCCGACAAGGCCGTTTACGATCACCGGGTCAGGCTTAAACATGCGGGAGTAATCCTCCTTTAGCATACCCGATTGCGGGTCTATCCAGGAGACCTTTCCATAGCGTCCCTTTAGAACTATCCCGTTGTAGCCATTGACGACGTACTCCTCAATGCCCCAGCCGTCGGAGACGATCACGGCCAGACCATTGGCCATGGCTTGCAGGATGGACACCACGTGTATCCGTGCCGAGGGTAACACGTAGATATCGGCCTGATCAAGTAGTATCTGCATCTCTCGGTTTGAGAGATAGCTGTCGATCAGACGCACGTTACAGCCGTTGATGATGTCAACGTAGCGTTTATCCATGTTTGCCAGGAGGCTGGTCCTGAGTATCAGATGCACATTGGGATAGTGCGATTGTATAATACTGTAGGCCTCAAGCAGGTCATGACCTCCCCTGAGGAAAAAGCTCTCAGGGTTCTGGTGCCACGAGGTCGTAAACAGGATGTTTACACAGCTAGAGCTTCTTTTGATAAAAACCTTTCGTGGTATCTTGACCCCCAAGGGGATATACGTCATCTTCTTTGCCAGCTCTTTATTTCTAAAGATCACCGGGATGCTCTCAGCCGTAGACTTCACGTGTGTGATTATCCCCCTGCAACTGTCCATCTCCAGCATGGCCTTGAGGATGGGGTAATATGGAGACGTTGTAATATCCAACTCTGCCGTTCTTCCGTTGTGCAGGGATGGAAAGAACATTGATGTGGTGTCCTCGACCTCCATTACCCATGGGGTTTGTCCGTATGTAAATGGCACACTTGGCAGAAATACCAGTTTTGAGTTGTGCGGTACCATCAGTTGAGAACGGACACCGCGGTTTGAGATAAACTCAAGGATGTGCCTGAGCCTTGCCCCGTTCATCAAGGACGCAAAGAACAACTTCAACACCGGTATGATCAACAGCAACACCCGCCATACCTTGATCAGACGGATCAACAACAGGTCCAGGACACCGGGAAGTTTTTCGTTGCGTTGGTGCCTTGAGTACACAAACCTGTATCCGTCGGGGGATGACTCCAGGTGTCGAAACTGAGGGTGGTTACCGCAGTCGCCAAACCTCCTGAAGATGGGTATCCAGCCGCCGTACTCAACATCCGTCAGATTTTCGTCACTTACACCCTTGGTTAATTTCTCTTCCGGTGAGGCTGTTTTGTCACCGTTGTGCTGCTTTTGCTGGTTATCATCATCTTTTATTGCATGGTTATCCGTCCCGGTGTCTGCGTCTTGCAGGAAACAGTCTCCGAGGTCGTTTATGAGTCGTTCAAGGCCGCTCTGGGTCGAGGCCTTGAGCACCTGTATCTTGTTTCGCTCGTTGGCGTCAAAGAGGTCTACGTATCCTATGGACTTGGGCAGACCATAGAAACACCTTCCGTACTTAATTACCTGGTGGTCCTTGTACGTCGATATCACACGCAGCGTGGAGTCATCGATCACGGCCTTTACCTCTTCTTCCGTGTCGGCCATCTTTACCGAGGGGTGGTACTTGTGTTCACCTCTTGTGAAGTCTATCCTGCCGGCCCCGTGAGGGATCGCGTAGAACCTGTTCAGGTAGGTGACGATATTATGACCGTAGTATGCCATTAGCAGGGTGGGATGGTTGATGAGTTTTACCTCTTCTATGAGCTGTTTGCCCTTGGCATCTATGAGCTTTTTAAGTCTGTCAAGGTTCTTGTCCTTTAAGATGCCGGGAAAATAGTTGTGTTCGTCTTCCTTGAAATCCACCCTGCCCAGGACAACCGGCATGGCATAAAACATGTCGTAGAACTTTATTATATGAAACTCCTCATAGAGACATATCTCTACCGGGTCTTTCCATACACGCACGTTTTCCGAAGACAGACTCGCCTTTTGGGTACCGTCTGTATCACTGTCATGCGGGGCAAATTGCTTGTACAACATCCGTCCCCACATGTTGTTGCCATCTCCTTGCGGGAGTGGTAAGGGTAGGGTTGAAGGAGGGAATACGCCAACATAGGCCCAGTCTTTGACGTGCTCTAGGGATATGAGTTTGTCCTTTAGTGCGTCAAGGGTCATGGTATCGTCTATGCGCAGAGCGCTGATGGCCTCATTTTCAACAAACGGTTCAATCTTTCCCGTCTGTAGGTTTTGCAGTGCCCTCAGAGAGATGAGTTTGCCGTCGTGTGGCCCGGCGTAGTCGCCATCACCCTGATGGCCCGGGTGCCAGACGTGGTACAGGAACTCATCCCGGAGCCAGACCTCTTTCTTGCCGGCATTGAGGAGCCTGAAGGTCATTTCGTATGGCCCGCTGACGTAACCAAGGTAGTCAATGTGTTGGTCGGCCCCGCCGATGTTGATCAGCGCCTGGCGGTTGGCACACATACAGGCGTCGTAGTGCAGGGTGTGCAGGGAGTCGTCCTTGTCATTGAGTCCAGTTGTTGTTCCATTTTCCCAATTGACGGCGGCTTTTTTTATATCATCCGTGGATGGATAGTTAAACGGGTAAAATCGCCTCTGCGTATTACACACCTTATCCAGGTGCAACACGATATCCCTATCTTTACCAAATGCCTCAAGTATGCACTTTACAAAGTCCACCCCGTAGATGGCATCGGAGTCGCAAAAGGCAACCACCTCACCACCGGCTGCCACGATGCCGGCGTTGTACATCAGGTGTCTGTGATACACCGTATCATCGGGCATGTTGAGCGTCAACCACATGTCAACAACGGGCTGTTTACCGGTCTCTTTGCCTTTGTCCAAGGCCGTCTCAATATCGGTCAAACGCCTGCCATAGTACTCTATCCAGACGATTTCGTACCGGTCCCTGCTCACGGACTGGTCATTGAGGTAACGGAGGGCGTGGATGCTCTCCCGGCACGACCAATCGGTCAGGATTATGCTTAGATCAGGTTTACCTTCCCTGTGGTTATCTGCTACAACTGTCGGCTTCTCGGGTATATCTTTTAACATTATCGTTATAACAATGATATTTCGTATATTCTGAGCACCATAGGTTCGGGGTCGTTGCCTTTGTTTAAGCTAAAGCGATAGTATTTATAGCCGACCGGTTTTGCAAGTTTGTAAGTTCGCTTTTCGTTTGGCTTCCAGCCCTTCTGGTCTGATTGTGTGTCAAGGTCCACCCACTTTACGTCGTCATCAGAGCCTTGAAACTGCCATTCTTTAGGCATCCTTGCGGGCATCTCCCCCGTTTGCAGCTCGTAGACATTTATCTGCACAGCCTGTGGATGTGCGATCTTTATCCACTGCGGACACCCCGTGGCCTCCCAGAAGTCATTGGGCGCAACGCTTCCGTCAAATGCCTTGTTTACGCCGTGGTCCTGGCCAGACATTGAGGCGCTATAGACAACACCGTCCACCGGGGTACCGGTACCCTGTTGTGCCTTGCCGTCATATGCCTGCTTACCACTGGCGGCACCCGGATTACTCGCCGGTTGGTCACCCTTGCAAGATGCAAATGATATAAACATGACTATCAAACATAGCATAATCGACGTCCATTTTAACTTCATAATCTCTTGTCTCCTTGTACCAAATATTAAATCAACGATCCTATTATACAGTTTCCGTGGCAACATAAACAATAGCTGGGTGCATAAAAACAGGATTAATTTATTCTGTCATATATAGCGCGTTTCGATTGGATAAACTATACTGAAATAACACAGGTTTTTTCAGGCATGATAATTGAGTGTGAAATAATGGGGTCAAGGGGACTTCTTCGTGCCCGGGGTGGCTCACCCCTCCCCTTGCAGGGGGTTCTGAAGGGGGCGCGGTAACGTCGTTGTGCGAGCGGAGGGGGTGGGGCACCCCGACCACAAAACGCCCCTTTCTTTCTTTTCTTAGGGCCAAATGCGATTGCCCTGGCCCAATAGCTACCTGTAATACCAAAGTAGCTTTTTTATGGTATAATTAATCAATGAAGATTTTGCTGATGTTTTTTGGTTTGGTGTTTGCTACTGCGATCGCTGTTGATGCTGCCGATTCGTCATTCACCCAGGCTGACAGGGACCGGATGATTCGCCTTGAAGAGGGTTTAAAGGCCACCAACCAGAGACTTGACGACAACCTCAAGGCCATCAACCAGCGATTCGATGCCGTCAACCAGCGATTCGATGCCGTCAACCAACGATTCGATGCCGTCAACCAGAGGATCGACGATTTCAGGGGAGTAATGTACATAATGATTAGCGTAACGGTAAGCGGCATGATTTTTATTGTCGGATTCGCCTTATGGGACAGACGAACAATCCTGGCACCTTTGACAAGGACCACCAGGGAGCTTGAGGTGCTGACGGAGAAACTGACACTCGTAATGAAAGAAAAGGCCGAAAAAGACCCCGACCTTAAAGAGGCATTAAAACACGCGGGATTGCTGTAACCAGCCCCATCCCTCACAATAGTAAGGAAAAATAACCACGGTTGATTGTGGTGCCGTCTATGCGTTGGGACTTATTCTTGTTTGGTGAATTCCCGCAACGTTGGCAGTTCCGAGAGATCCTTCAGACCAAACGCCACCAGAAAATCCCTTGTCGTGGCAAACAAGAGGGGACGGCCCGGGGCATCCTTGCGACCGGATATCTTTATAAGTTTCTTTTCGAGGAGGTTTTTTAGTATCCAGTCGGCGCTGACACCACGTATCTCCTCGACCTCTACCTTCGTAATGGGCTGCTTGTAGGCCACTATGGCAAGCGTCTCCAGCGTTGGAAGCGACAGCTTGCTGACAGGGCGGGACTTCTTCAGGTTTTTTATGTACCGCGCATACACCGGATTGCTTACCATCTGATACCCTCCGGCAAGTTCGACGATTATCATACCGCCGTTTCTCTGCCGGTATTGCGTAACCAGCTCCTCCACGCATGTGGCTATCTCCCGGTCAGAGAGATCGGTCAGCCTCTTTAGATCGGCAATGGACAACGAATCCCCCGATATAAACAACAATGCCTCTATGACCGCCATCGAACGACAGGGTCGGGGATCCCCATCACCGTCAGATTCCATGCCCCGAGCTGCATCGCTGTTGTCGTAATTATCCGTCATGTCCAGATATTATATAAGTAATCCGTTTAACTTGACAACGTCAGGACAGGGATTTGTCAGGAGAAGCTGATTATTAGGTGTGATTAATTTTTTCGAGCAAAAAAGGTAACAGATTGTGTATAATGTGGTTGAGATAAATGAGTAGACAATTGTACACTATATGACAGTATGAAGGCGATAGTAACCGGCGGGACTGGGTTTATAGGCAGTCATCTGGTAGAGGAGCTTGTGCTTCGGGGATACTCGGTGACGTGTCTTGTCAGGAGTACGTCAAACCTGCAATGGATAGAGGGTTTTCCCGTGTGCATAGTAGAGGGCGATTGCCTGAAAGTAGACACCCTCCAGGGGCTATTGAGTGATTGTGACTATGTGTTTCACCTGGCGGGAGTGACAAAGGCCGGCAACACCGATGACTTCTACTGCACAAACACCTCCGGGACGGAGAACCTGGTGCAGGCGGTACACAAATATGTACACGGGATCAAGCGGTTTGTGCATGTAAGCACGCTTGCCGCTGTCGGCCCCACCAAGGATGGTACACCACTTAACGTCGATGCCAATCCTGCCCCGGTGTCGGACTACGGCAAGAGCAAGCTGGCCGGAGAACTGGCAGTGCAGTCCTACAAAGACAGACTCCCCATAACGATTATCAGACCACCGGCCGTATATGGCCCGCGTGACAGGGACATGTTTATGCTCTTTAAGATGATCAAGCAGGGCATCTTGCCCTATTGGGGTAAGTCCTACTACTCGCTTATATATGTAGAGGACCTGGTCAAGGGGATCGTCAGCACCATTGAAACTGATAATACCATAGGCGGCACGTATTACCTGTCAGACCTGGACGTGCACTCCAACGATGACATCGCGGATGCCATAGCGCAGGAGCTTGGCTGTCGCTACGTAAAGATAAAGATACCCAAGGGCGTTATGCCGGTAGTTGCCGCCATAGCCTGCAAGTTGATGAACAAAGGTATAATTAATCCGGACAAAATTAAGGAGTTGACCCACCCCTACTGGCTATGCAACAGTGAAGATGCTGCCAGGGATTTTGGGTTCGAGCCAAAGACAAAACTAAAGGACGGTATTAGATGGACGGCAAACTGGTACAAGATACACAAATGGCTGTAGAAGATACGAAGTTAAAAGATATATTCAACAAGTGCGTGAAATTTGACAAGGCGCATCAACTAATGTCGGTGGGATTGTATCCGTATTTTAGAGTCATTGAGAGTGCGCAGGAGCCGGAGGTCTTTATAGGTGGCCGCAGGATGATAATGGTTGGTTCCAACAATTATCTTGGTCTCAACAACCACCCAAAGGTGAAAGAGGCTGCCCTGGCTGCCTTGAACAAGTATGGAACCGGTTGTGCCGGCTCCCGCTTCTTAAATGGCACGCTGGATATACATGTGCAGTTGGAGGAGAAGCTGGCGAGGTTTATGAGAAAAGAGGCTGCCCTGATATTTACGACCGGTTTTCAGGTCAACCTTGGGGTCATATCTGCCCTGGTTGGCAGGGATGATACCGTTATCCTTGACAAACTGGACCACGCAAGCATTATAGATGGCTGTCGTCTATCCTATGGGGAGGTAAAAAAGTTCAAGCATAACGACATCAATGACTACGAGCGGGTACTATCCGAGACCACGGCCCGGGCAACCTTGACCGTTGTTGATGGCGTCTTCAGCATGGAGGGAGACATCATAGACCTGCCACCACTGATACGGAGCGCCAGGAAATATAACTCACGGGTCATGATTGACGATGCACACGGCATAGGCGTCCTGGGCAAGACCGGCAGAGGCACGGCGGAGCACTATGGCCTTGAGGATGAGGTAGATTTAATCATGGGGACCTATAGTAAGGCCCTTGCCTCCATAGGTGGCTTTATCGCCGGTGACAAGGACGTCATACATTACATCAAGCACATGGCCAGGGCGCTCATATTTAGTGCCAGTCCAACGCCTGCCTCCGTGGCGTCAGTCATTGCTGCACTGGACATCATAGAGAGTGAGCCGGAAAGACTCACCGCCCTTATGAAGAACACCCACAAGATGCTCAATGGCTTCAGAGATATGGGGTTTAAGACAGGCCCCACACAGTCCCCCATCATACCGGTCATCGTAGGCAACGACGAGTTGGCCTTTAAGATGACAATGATGCTGCACGAAAAGGGGGTCTTTGTCAACGTGGTTGTCAGTCCGGCAGTCCCCCCAGGCAGCGCCATGATCAGGACAAGTTACATGGCCACACACACGGACCGGCAGCTCGATACTGTCCTGGATGCCTTCCATCAAACAGGGAAACTGCTAAATATCCTGTAGCAATCCAACTATCAGGCGCTGATATCTATTTCAGCGCCTCGATAAGCAGTTGCTTGTTTACCTTAAACTCCCTGGATGTGGAGTCAAAGACTATGTTTTCCTTTCTTAGCCTGGACATCGTTCGAGAGACCACCTCTCTGACGGTGCCGATCATCGAGGCCATCTCCTGATGAGTCAGCGACAGGGTGACAATGTTACTGTCGG
>JADGAE010000078.1 GCA_015232165.1 Nitrospirota bacterium | reverse complement strand
TAAATGTGACCTTGGAACCCTTAACCTCAATGTTGTCCCCAACCTGTATCTTTACTTCCTGATTGTCCACATACCCCGATGGCCCAACATGCACCGATATGCCGCCGTCTTGTGTCTTAACCCTGAGATGTATCCCATAGGACATACCTCTTCGTGGAATGAACTGCTCAACTGCCTCCACTACGCCTGCAATTGTTGTTACGGTTTGGGGGTTATACATCCTCTGATATTGCCCCTGTCCCTGACCTGTGCAACCCCATCCTGCGTAGTTTCCTCTGCCGCACATGGGCTGGGCGCTCGCAATAACCATTGTGGTCATTACAAAGACTGCCACCATTAACCCTATTACTGTTAAACGTTTCATCCAAGTATCCTCCTTAATTGTTTTGTCATGCTCAGGAGCCTACGGCATCCTAATAGTTTAAAGTAACATTAACAGACTTAGGTTGTGTGGAGGAAGCTCACTCCGCCCCCCTCACCCTCTTGTTTTTCGTTTTATCTCCCTCTGCCCATACCGGACCCTGCCCATTTCGGGGTACCATTATCGTCTCTAAGGCTTAGTGTGGCACCATTCTTCTTGATCTCGGCGGCAATTATAGCAGGTTCGTTGTTAAATGTGACCTTGGAACCCTTAACCTCAATGTTGTCCCCAACCTGTATCTTTACTTCCTGATTGTCCACATACCCCGATGGCCCAACATGCACCGATATGCCGCCGTCTTGTGTCTTAACCCTGAGATGTATCCCATAGGACATACCTCTTCGTGGAATGAACTGCTCAACTGCCTCCACTACGCCTGCAATTGTTGTTACGGTTTGGGGGTTATACATCCTATGTCCTCGTCCCTGACCTTGCCCTTGACCTGCGCAAGCACCACATCCACTATAGTTTCCTGTACTACAGTTGGATTGAGCATATTTAACCTCGATCTCATCCGCTTTAAACGTAATGCCGTCATAGTCTCCCTCAACCTCCACGTATGCGCCCACTGCCGCCTTTCCGTGCTCTTGCTTGATACGTGTGTCCCCTGTTACAACCACTTTCCTCCTGCACACAGTCCATGTACCTATTGCATCTTTAGGGATTTCCGTAATCACCCCATATATCTTGCCACGTTCTCCCTGTTTTTCCTGGCGCGCGTCATCACCGGCGTAGACATTCCCTGCCAACATAACCATCACCACCATCAGAACTACAAACATTGCCTGTACCTTCTTCATAACTACCTCCTAAGTACATATTAAGGACAAGGGCACCGACCCATATACATCCTTTAGATACATAATAACAGATGGAACATTAAGGGAAGATTAAAACACTACACTGAAATGACACAAGTTTTTTCAGGCATGATAATTGAGCGTGAAATAATGGGGTCAAGGGTGCTTCGATCGCGTGCAATACAAAAAAAAAGGAGGGCGGCTCCGCCCCCTCCTTGACCTCCCCCGCAAGGGGACCAGTCCCCTTGACCCCGTAAAAATGCCACGTATTTTGTATTTAATCCAATCGGAATTGCTATATTAGCCTTAAGTTTAAAATAATAGCAATAAACTCTTGATAAATGGCAACAGAACCTTGGATTCAGTGTTGTGCTGGTGTTGACTTATCTTTTTATTTATGTTTACAATGTTGACATGCTTTTTATTTTAAAGGATGGTGTAAGTTAGTGCCAAAGATAAGCGAACAAGAAAAAGAGATACTTATCGGCACACTAAGGAAGCTATTGTCTTGCAGAGAAAAAAAGCTGAAGGGAACAGAATTTTATGGCTGGATAAAGAAGACCCGACCGATACACCGGAGACGTTTAAAAGCCTGGATGCCTTATATTCTTTTGTACTTGTCTTTGAGGCATTAGGTAATTCATTAAGTAAGATTAGAAATGCTGACGCTAATGATGATGCCCTTGGTGTTTTCTTAAGACAGATAGATGATGATTTTTCTTACATATTTGCTCTCATCGATAAAGACGGTTTTTTTCCCATACCTTATCTGTGGCAGTGGGATAAACCATTCGATTGTATGGATATGGCTGCATTTTGTTGCGAGTTCTGTATATCTTTATTGAGAAATGATAATCCTTTAGCTTATTCAGATTCTACAAGAGAAACTGCAAGAGTAATCCTTAAAAAATCAATAACTACAATCAAAAGCTCGGTAAGCAAAATTAACTATTACTATGTATGGAAGGGGTGGGGTATTTTAAAAAAATCAAGAGGGTCTAGAAGCCCGAGTCAAGCAGGTACAACATACTTTACCGCTCTATGTTGCAGCGCATTAAGTAAATATGTAACAGCCTTGGATATGTCACAAAGTAAGTTTGATATGGGTTTTTCGAGAGATGAGATTGTTTCCTATATTAAAGGTGGGGTAAAATGACTTTTATCAAGATATAACCCAGATGGAAAGTTTTTTTATAAATATGATAATGAAAACGAGCAGGCCCTGTACTGGGGTATTTTTACGCTTATGGCTGTTTGTGATGCAAAGCCATATTTTGATGCTTTTAGAGATAGATCAATATTTGAGAGAGCGGGATGTCTATGGAAAGATATTTTAGCTGAAACCAACAACAGGATACTAAACAATCGTGATCTATACGACACTGTTACAATGCAGGTTGATACACCAGGGGCACCTGTAATTTATGAAGACAGTGTTTGTCTTGGTAGTCTGACAACTGTCATCATACGTTATGTTCAGGAATTTGAACCTGTTTCTGAATTCAAAAATTTTGTTATACAATACTTGTTTAGCAAAATTACTCAAGAGCTAAAAGAAGGGTCAGCGTTAATAATGAATTATACCAAGTTGCGTTCAAACGAGATAAAAATCTGTTCATTTACAATTGCCTAACAATCAATTTCTCTGTAGATAAAAACCTCATTCTCTGGATGCAACTTGGTATGACGACAATGGAACCGCAAAATGGGGTGTCTATAGACACTGCCGTAGCGTAAAAGACATACCGGTTACGTTTTTTTAGTATTGTTGCCGAGATGCTTGAAAGAGAGCTATCCGTTGAGTACTGCTCATACCTCCACAATGAAGACCGCGTGGGGTATCTAATCGAAAACCTCCAGGGTGCCGGTAAATTCCGCAGAGGCAGCCAACGATACCAGACGCTTAAACATGTTGGCGTATTAAGACCACCACAAAAAGGACCTTCCAGCTTTTATCACGCCGGCCTCGTTTGACCTGCTGCAGTTCAGTTGCAATCCATTGATACTTGCGAGAATCTCCTGATGTTTTTATGGCAGATTTCGATTGGATTAAATACCACTCTAATGGGGTCAAGGGGACTGGTCCCCTTGCAGGGGAGGTCAAGGAGGGGGCAGAGCCGCCCTCCTTGTAGGGGGTTAGGGGACAAAGTCCCCCATTTTTTTTTCTTCTTCTTTCTTTAAATTTTGTGTAGTGATGTGCTATAATAAGGGTAAAACCTAAATAGGAGGTATGCGTTGAAAGAAGGAATACACCCAAACTATAAGGAGTCGAAGGTGAACTGTGCATGTGGGGAGATGTTTACGACCAGGTCGGTCAGGCCGGTCATATCGGTGGACATATGCTCGAAGTGTCACCCATTCTACACGGGTAAGCAGAAGATCATGGATGCCGAGGGCAGGGTCGAGAAGTTTAAGAGAAAATACGCTAATGTAACGTCCAAGTAAGAGGTGATAAGAAACTCAATGAACTCCATGCAAGTAGGTGGACAGGCCGTAATAGAAGGCGTGATGATGAAGTCCAGGGAGCTGTGGTCGGTGGCCGTCAGGGACAGACATGGCACCATCCACGTCAGGAGCGAACGCCTCAAACCACTGCCAAAGGCGCTTAAGCTGCCGCTGATCCGGGGGGTTGTAGCCCTGTTTCAGTCCGTTGCCCTGGGCATAAAGGCACTGGACTATTCGGCAAACAAGGCATACGAAGAAGAAGGTGAAAAACCTCTCAGCCCCACCACTATGGCTATGACAATAGGGTTTTCGCTGCTGCTGGGGATTGGATTGTTTCTGTTCCTGCCGCTGTACATAACCAGGCTGATCGGTATGATATTTCCGATTGTGGCTGAGAACTCGTTGATGTTTAATCTGGTTGACGGTGTGATACGGGTGTTGTTTTTTGTGGCATACGTGGTAGCCGTTGGACTCTGGAAGGAGATGAGGCGCGTCTTTGAGTATCACGGGGCGGAGCACAAGGTCATCTTTGCCTATGAGGCCGGAGGCAGTATGGCAGTGGATGCAGTGCGCACCTTCAGCAGGCATCACCCGCGCTGTGGGACGAGCTTTCTGTTTATTGTGATGATCTTAAGCATGCTTGTCTTTTCGGTAATTCCCAAGGAGTGGGCCTTTTACATGAAGTTTGGCTCGAGGCTTGTCCTGATCCCGTTGATAGCCGGTACGTCCTATGAGATATTAAAGCTCTCGGCGAAGTTGAGCACAAACCCACTGGTGCGTTTTCTGATCCAACCAGGGCTTATGCTCCAACACATAACAACCAAAGAACCAGACGAGGAACAGATAGAGGTCGCACTGAAGGCGTTAGCAGAGGTAGTTCCAACGACAAGCGGTGAGAAATGATAGAGAAACTCAAGACCATAGAAGATAAATACGACGAAATTACGCTTAAGCTCTCCGACCCCGGGATTGTAAGCTCCCAGAAGGACTTTCTACGCTACTCAAAGGAGAGCAGCGAATTGCAGCCGCTCATTGACAAGATCAAGCAATACAGAAAGATGCTTGACGACATGGAAGAGGCCGAGGGCATCATCAGGGCCTCAACCGACGTAGACCTCAGAGAGCTTGCACGGGAAGAATTCGAGGACCTCAAGGCCAAAAAACCTCTCATGGAAGACAACCTCAAGACCATGCTTATCCCCAAGGACCCCCGCGATGAACGCAACGTGGTCATCGAGATACGGGCCGGTACGGGCGGGGATGAGGCAGCCCTGTTTGTCACCGATCTCTTCAGGATGTACACGCGCTATGCCGAGCTGAGGCACTGGAAGGTCGATGTCATAGACTCCAACCCCACGGGTATCGGCGGCCTGAAGGAGATAGTGGCCTCAATTACCGGCAGGGGGGCCTACAGTCGTCTCAAGTACGAAAGTGGCGTACACAGGGTCCAACGTGTGCCCATGACCGAGGCATCCGGGAGGATACACACCTCCGCATCCACGGTTGCCGTCTTGCCTGAGGCCGAAGAGGTCGATCTAAAGATAGACGAAAAGGACCTACGCATAGACACCTTCTGCTCCTCAGGCCCCGGCGGACAGGGCGTCAACACCACGTACTCGGCCATACGGATCGTGCACATCCCCACGGGGGTGACCGTACAGTGTCAGGACGAGCGCTCACAGTTGAAAAACAAGATCAAGGCCATGAAGGTCCTGCGCTCCAGGCTCTACGACCTGGAGATCGAAAAGGCCGAAAGACAACGCGCCGATAGTCGCAAGTCACAGGTTGGCTCCGGCGACAGGAGCGAACGCATCAGGACATACAACTTCCCACAGAACCGCGTCACAGACCATCGTGTTGGTCTGACCCTGCACAAGCTCTCACTCGTACTTGAGGGCGACATGGATGAGATCATTGACACACTCAGCACACACTTCGAGGCCAAAAAACTCCAGGAGATGTCCATATAATCTCTATGCACATGAACATTGTTGTCCCCGCACCGCTGCCGCTACATCAGTGTTGCACCTGAGACTCTCCCACGATGCCCCGCAAGAGGTGCTAAGGGCGGCCATTGAGGCATTAAACGCCGGCAAGGTCGTTGCCTATCCCACGGAAACCTTTTATGGTCTTGGGGTACGCTATGACAACGCCGATGCCCTCAAGCGCCTCTATGACCTGAAGGACAGACCCGCACACAAACCCTTTCCCCTGATAATCGGCCATCTGCATCAGCTCGATGCACTTGCCACAGGCATAACGGCACTGCACAGGCAACTGATGTCAAACCACTGGCCCGGCCCCCTGACGATCCTCTTTGATACCGCAAGCGGACTTTCCCCCTACATAGCGGGCGTAAACAACAAGGTTGCCATTCGTCTGCCGGGTGAGTCTTTTGCCCTGGAACTTGCACGCACCGCCGTCTTTGCCATTACCGCCACCAGCGCCAATCTATCCGGTATGCCACCACCATCAAGGGCATCGCAGGTGTCGGCGTACTTTGGCTCCGGCATAGATGTCCTAATAGATGGCGGTACAACCAGCGGAGGTCTCCCGTCCACGCTCGTTGACGTAGCAGATGAGACAGTCAATGTCATCCGCCAGGGGAAGGTAAGCGTATAAGAAGGTGAACAATATCAGCATTTTTAGAATCCCATCAACGGCGATAAGGGTGTTGACTGCCCCGTCGGGTTTCTTCAGGGGGATGCCCAAAAAGGGTGGATTTATGAAGCCGTTGGTTTTTATGGTAGTCATGGGGGTCTTTAGCGGATTGCTCAAGGCAGCCATAAGCATACTGGAATTGAAGATACTTGCGGGGATGGGTAAGGTCGTTGTTGCCGTCTTGTTTGTACCCGTGACGGTTAGTCTGTTTGGTTTTGTGGCGGCGTTGGTGCTTTTTGTTATCTGGAGACTCATGGGGTCGCGGCAGTCGTATCAGACCTCTTACAGGTGTGTGGCGTACATGTCAGCGCTGATGCCTGTGATGGTGGTTGTTAGCGGGGTGCCATTTTGGGGTGGGTTGGCAGGGATTGCCATTTTGTTTTTTCTTGTTGTCATTGTCAGCACGGAGGTTCACGGTATACCTCCTACGAAGGCACGGGTTGTCTTTGCCACACTCGCCGTGCTCTTGGTCGTCATGTACGTCAATGCCGAGCATGAAAGAAAACAGCTCGAAATTCAAAAAATCCACCAGCAACAGGGAAAACCTAAATATTAGCACTCAGTGTAAATATGTCCGCCGTAAAAAAAACAAAATGGGCATATAGGTACATAACCCTAAGCAAACCCACGCCATAATAGGTGCAAAGCCCTACCTTCTTTTTTTTGTATTGCATGCGATACAAAGAAAGAAGGGGGCGGCTCCGCCCCCCCTTCAGATCCCCCCTGCAAGGGGACCAGTCCCCTTGACCCCATTATGTCAGCGGTTTATACATAATATTTCGACCGAATTACTGCAGAAAGTCCGGAATTAACTGCAACTACCCGATCGATTTGCCAAACAGCCCTTTACGGGGTCAAGGGGGTCAGCGACCCCTGGCATAAAAAGGGGCAAAGTCCCCCATGTTTTCCTTCTTTTGGTCAAATGCGATTGCCCTGGATCGAAATGCGCTATAAGTGCCTGCCCAGGGTATAATAGATTTATAATGATTGCCAATACTTTCCATTCGTGATAAAATTAAAGATGACTATGGTATGCTTGGTATTGTTTTTGACGGGTTCGACACTGCCTTGTGTCGTGATAGTGGCGCGCTACCGTCATGACGGTGCATTTGACAGAAGACTACAAAAAAGGCTAAAATGCAAGGGATAGCTTTAACCAAGGATTATGGGATAAAATCTGATAACGTGATGTGGAACTTTAGCAAACAGATACCGCCCCCGGATACCGGTGGCACCTTAACGGGCATGACGCTTAACGGCAAGCCCTTTCTCGGGGAGTTTACACTATAATGGCGCTGGAAACCAGATTAGAAGCCAGACTGACGCAGAAACTCGTTTTGACCCCGCAACTTCAGTTGGCAATCAAGCTCCTGCAACTGCCCCAACTGGAGCTGACTCAGGCCATCAACCAGGAGATGATAGAGAATCCATTCCTGGAAGAAAATCAAGAGCAAGAGGAGGCCATACATGGCGAGGAACCGGTTGTGGAGGTCACAAGCAACAACGACGCCGGGGAATCAGAAATAACCGCTGATACGATGACTACGTTTTCGGTGGACGACTACTTTGAGGAACGTGGCAGCGACGGCAGAGATTTGGGATACTTCAACAGTGGCATGGTGGAAAAGCCAGGCTTTGAGACGTTCTTGACCACCACCTCTGATCTCGCCGATCACTTGAAGTGGCAGTTGCGGTTCTGTAATGCCTCGGATGAGCTGCGGG
>JADGAE010000077.1 GCA_015232165.1 Nitrospirota bacterium | reverse complement strand
GACCCCATTATTCTTAACCCTAATGTTCTAAACATTTATGCTCCGTTATTTATAACGATACACTGCCTATCGTTCGACATAATCGAGGTCTTTGTCGAAGGTCTCATCAAGGTGGTAATTCGCGTAAAATGCGACGCTCAGGCATAATATCCCAACGACTGCTCCGGCATTGAGGATGCCGATATACTGTTTGGCAAACTGAAAGGCGGCGGTAATCGGTATAACCATGCCACGGATGACGTTGGGGACGGTCGATGCCACGGTAGCCCTGATGTTTGTGCCAAACTGCTCCGCCGCCGTGGTGATAAACACCGCCCAATAACCGACGGCAAAACCTATAAATCCACAGAATGTATAGAACGTCGAAAAGCTCACCCGACCAAGCATGAAATACCCCGCCACGGCAACGGTTGAAAGGCCCAGAAACAACATTACAACCTTCTTCCTGCTGCGCAGGTACTGACTCAGCGCCCCGCTTGCAAAATCACCCAACACCAGCCCCATATAACAGGACATCACGGCCTCGCCGGCGCTGACCGCGCCCGCAACATTCATGGCCTTTGCAAACTCGGGTGATAGTATGATCAGGATTCCCACGCAGAACCATATTGGAAGCCCTATCAGGATGGCCTTGATGTATTTGAAAAAGCGTTGTTTGTTGGTAAACAGCATGAGGATGTTGCCCTTGCTTATATTGCTTGACTCTATCTGTTTGTACATACCGGATTCGTAGACGCCGAGCCTCATTACAAGCAGGGCCATTCCCAGGGCACCCCCGATAAGGTAGGCCATCCTCCAATCGAATATCTTTGCGACGTAGTTGGCCAGGATGGCACCGGAGACCCCGACGGTGGCTACAATCATTGTCCCGTAGCCCCGCAACTGTCTTGGCAGGTTCTCCAGGACAAGGGTCACGCCGGCACCAAGTTCTCCGGCCAATCCTATGCCAGCGATAAACCTCCAGAGCGCATAGCCTCCGACAGAGTCAACGAATCCGTTGGCAATATTGGCGACGGAGTACAGGAATATCGAGCCGAAGAGGATCCTCACCCTGCCCTTTTTGTCTCCTAGTACACCCCACAAAAACCCACCAAGCAGCATGCCGGCCATCTGCATGTTAAGCAAAAAGATACCCGTATTGAGGATATCCGCCGATTGCACACCGATGGTCTTAAGGCTCTGGACCCTTACAATGCCAAAGAGGATGAGGTCATAGATGTCGACAAAGTATCCAAGTGCGGCCACTATAACAGGGACCGAAAGTATGCCCCTGCTTAAGCGGACTCCCTCACGGTCCTTCATCTATTTCTTGACTGTCACTGATGTTGTCAGTGTTTAGACCGTAGCCGGTTTTGAGTACCTCTGTTACGATGTTTTTTGCCTCAACGATGTTTCTCATTACCTTGTCCTTATAGTCACCGGTGCTGTTGAGGTCGTAGTGGAAATTGAAATCAATCCCTACAGTGTCTTGTTTTATAGTCACGGAGAGATTGAGGATACTGTTATCTACAATAAATCTCCTGTTAATAGTCTGTGCCGTAAGCAGATATCCCAAGCCGTTAAAGAGCGTTGTATCCTCAAAGTTGTACTTAAACGGCAGATTGGAGAGCGATATGTCTTCAAATCCAAAGTTGAATCCAATAGCCGTCACAGGGGTATATGAAAGCATATCCAGCAGTTTGTATGCGGCCCTTTCCATTGTCGGCAATGAGATATCATCGTATTTTAAGGCCATCAGGGTTATTCGATGCTGTTCGGGTATTATCGTAAACCCCTGACTGGTAGACTTGAATCGAAACGGCATCCCATAGCCCAATGCAACCTCCACCTGGATATCGACATCGTAAAAGATATGCTCCACCAACCACTCCGGTGTAAACGTTGCCAGGTTCCAACTGCCAACAATTACGATTGTCCAACTATCGGGTTTTATCTTCATAATAATAGAGGGTCTGTCCGCGTAATCAATCTATTGCTTAATCCACAAAGACGGATGCGACGTCTATTTCAAGGCCGGGTATTACCTTTGATTTTATAGAGCCGCTTTCTACTGCATAGGAGAATAGTTCGTAGATGTTGTTTTCAATGACAAAGACCTCAATGGCCTCATACTCTGGCATAACGATCCAGTACTCGGGGACCTTATATCGTTGGTAGATACCCTTCTTTGTTATGGTATCTCTGACCATAGAGTATTTTGATACAACCTCTACGACCATGTCCGGAACCCCTCTTATCCAGTCCTGAACGATGGCCAGATTTTCTTTTTTGATGAACATTAAATCCGGCTGGAGTCTGTTGACACCCTCTTCAAATATCACGTCAAGCGGTGTAAAGGGAATTATCCCAAGGTCATTTTCCTTAACATAGCTCTTTAACTCATAGTCGAGATTAGCCAGGACTATTTGATGTCTGCAAAAAGGGCTTGCCCCCATGATCTCTTCTCCCTCGATGATCTCTGTGAGATCAATATCCCTCTCCGGCTCTGTTTGTAGTACAGTCATCAAAGCTCCTTCAACATCTTTGGCACTATCAATAACATAAGCGCTATGTATATAAAAAACAGCACCGATACCATGGCCCATGACAGGTGTCTTGGCTTGGCTGACCCTGCGAAGCCGTCCATCCTGGTAGCCCCGGCTTTTGGATAATCCACCCGTTCACGCTTATCAGGGCTTTCCACATACCCAATGGAGGGGTTAAGGTATGATGATTCATCGGTAAAAAATGCCTCGTCACGCGTGCCGTGTCTTCGTTCCATGTATCTTGCCTGAAAGTATCGCAGCTTTAGCTTCATCTGTATCTTCATCGATGATATTATCCAGTACAGACATGTAAACTCACCAATAACAATCAGAAATAGCACCGATATATATATTATATGAGCATCTTTTTTTTCCGTGGCATAAGCCAGCAAGGTTATGGAGAAAAGCATTATGACAAGATTCAGAAACATATATCCCAATTCACTCAATACCAGACGGTTTTCCATCGCAAGTATCGTTTGCATCAACGCAATATACTTCTTGCCATGCCCGGCGTGGTCCGGCTTTGGGGACCATCTGTCCGGCAACCTTTTATCCGGCAATCTTTTTTCCGCTTGTCCTCTGTCTGTCGTCTTATCTGCCGGTGCCCTGTCTGCCGGCTTATCTGCCGGCGGCCTGTCCGATGATTCTTTGCTCACACTGCCTCCTTGATCAATACTTGGCTTCATCGTAGTACAGCGTCTTGCCGTCAAGACCAATGGCGTATACGCTTACGGATGTTGCCCACGTGCTAGCGGTGGTTTGTTTCTGTACCAGGACAATCTGCCCTGTATATGACGCGATGCCTGTAGCGTCCGTCAGCACTACCCACAATGGGGAACCGGTCTTCCATGGCGATTCTTCCCTTAGTATGGAGTTTCTGCAATAGGCGTATTTTGTCGCAACGCCGTCCCTTAATAACTCACCGGCGTTGACTTCCTGACAATTTATACTACTTGTGGTGGTAATCTTACCGGAAGGATTATATGCCTGGTCAAGCCAGGATAGCAGATCGCCTTTTGCCTCCTTGGCGGCACGCAAAAATACCGCCATCCTTGAACTGTCCCTGATGCCCAAGAACGTGGCTATCGCTATTGACAACAATAGGCTAATTATCGCAATCACAACCAATAGCTCCAGGAGAGAGAATCCTTTATTATCTTTCATAATCATCTTATTAACCATTGCATCACCTATGCAGTTTCAACCTGCTGCTCATATATCAGGATCGGTTTTTCGTTGTGCAATATTGTTTCCTCCTTTACGATGCACTCCTTAATGCCCTCCTGGGAGGGGATTTCGTACATCACGTCGAGCATTACCTCTTCAAGGATTGAGCGCAATCCCCTGGCACCGGTCTTTTTCTTGATGGCCTTTTTAGCGATGGCGCGTAATGCCTCGTCTTTAAAATACAGCCTTACGTTGTCGAAAGACAGCAGTTGTTCATACTGTTTTGTCAGGGCGTTTTTGGGCTCTACCAATATCCGCATAAGGGCGTCCTCATCCAGGGCCTCAAGCGTTGCAATGACGGGCAATCTGCCGACAAGTTCCGGGATAAGCCCATACTTGGTGAGGTCCTCGGGGGTTACCTGCGACAGGATGTTTTCCCTGTGGCTCCTGGTGTAGAGTTCGGCACCAAAGCCAACCGTGCGCTTTCCAACCCGCTGTCCGATGATCTCATCCAGACCGTTGAATGCCCCGCCGCATATAAACAATATGTTTGTCGTATCCACCTGGAGGTAGTCCTGATGCGGGTGTTTTCTTCCACCCTGGGGAGGGACGTTTGCAATGGTCCCTTCGATAATCTTAAGGAGGGCCTGTTGTACGCCTTCGCCGGAGACGTCCCGCGTGATGGAGGGGTTGTCCGATTTCCGGCTGATCTTGTCTATCTCGTCGATGTAAACGATCCCCTTCTGTGTGCGCTCGATGTCGTAGTTGGACGCCTGCAGGAGCTTGAGGATGATGTTTTCGACATCCTCGCCCACGTAGCCGGCCTCCGTCAGGGTGGTGGCATCTGCAATCGTAAATGGGACATCCAGATACCTGGCCAGTGTCTGAGCCAGGAGGGTCTTGCCGGTACCCGTTGGACCGATCAGGACGATGTTGCTCTTTTGTAGTTCCACCTCGGTCTCAGTCTGACGGTATATCCTCTTGTAGTGATTATGAACGGCTACGGAGATCACCTTCTTTGCCCGTTCCTGACCAATTACATAGTCGTTGAGAAAACCGTGTATCTTCACGGGGATCTGAACCCCCTTGTGTTCTCTCTGGGGAAAGCTGATCTTCAACTCCTCTGCTATAATATCGTTGCACAGGTCTATGCACTCGTCACATATATACACGGACGGCCCGGCAATGAGCTTCTTTACCTCAACCTGATTCTTTCCACAAAATGAACATTTGGTCTGTTCATCCTTTTTCTTTGGCATTGAGTCCCTCTCAATCAGAAATTTAATTGTTTATATTATGATAACACATGTTGAGGCAAAATGTACTATGTCATTTATCCGTGGCCTTGATGGCCGATATAACTTCGTCAACGATGCCGTACTTTTGGGCGTCCGATGCCGACATGAAGTAGTCCCTGTCGGTGTCTATCTGTATCTTTTCAAGGGGCTGTCCCGTGTGATTGGCGAGGATGTTGTTAAGGGTCTCCTTCATCTTGAGTATTTCTCGGGCGTGGATTTCGATATCCGTGGCCTGTCCCTGAAACCCTCCCATAGGTTGATGAATCAGTATCCTCGAATGCGGCAGGGCAAACCGTTTCCCCTTGGCGCCGGCAGCCAATAACAACGCACCCATGCTGGCTGCCTGACCCGTACAGTAGGTCGCTATGTCGGGCTTTACGTACTGCATCGTGTCATAGATGGCCATCCCCGAGGTCACAACACCTCCAGGGGAGTTTATGTACAGGTGTATGTCCTTTTCCGGGTCCTCCGTCTGAAGAAACAGTATCTGTGCTATAACGCTGTTTGCGACGTTGTCTTCTATCGCCGAACCAAGGAAGATTATCCGGTCCTTGAGCAGGCGCGAATATATGTCATAGGCGCGTTCGGTCCTGCCCGTCTGCTCTATCACCATAGGTATGAAAACCATATGCTATTGTCCCCCTTCAACTATCTTGGCCCTAGAGTATATCAGGTCAACGACCTTCTCTCTAAAGAGTGTGTATCTAAGCATCTCCAAAGAACCCTCCACGCTGTTATAGTACTGCACTAACGCTTCGGTTGACATTGACGATGCATACGCTATTTCTCTGAGGCGCTGCTTCATGTCCTCTTCGGTGACCGTTACGCTTTCCTTTTCGCCGATCAAGTCAATGATTACCTTGGTCTTGAGGCTTTCTCTTGCGTCATCGCTAAATCTCTGACGTATTTGTTCATCCGGCATATTCCTAAACGAGGGCTGTGTCTTTGCCTGCTGTACAATAGTATCCAGTTCCGATGCCAGTGCCAGCTCGGGAAGCTCAAAGTCGTATTTATCTACAATTGACTTCAACAGCCCTGCCTTTTGTTTTTTTGTTTCACCATCCTGTGAATACTTCTCCAGCGACTCCCTGACCTTGACCTTAAGCTCATCGAGGGTGTCAACACCAAGCTCTTTTGCCAAATCGTCATCTACTTCGGCAACGCTTAATTCCTTGATATCTTTTACCGTTATTTTCAATTCAACCGTTTTTCCAGCCAACTCTTTCACAGGAAAGTTTGAAGGCAACGTTGACTGAACCTCAACCGTATCATGTTTGTTCTTGCCGATCAAGGCCGTGGAGATGTTATCGGCAACCTCTTCAGGGGCAATCTTATAGTACTGCTCGTCATACACCTTGGCAGTCTTGACATCCTCCATCGCCACCATGAGGAGGTCGTCAACCCGTGTGGGTCTGTCAGCCGGGGTGTAGGTTGAGCGGTTAACGGCAAGCGCCTTTAACTGGCGTTGTACGTCTTCGTCGCTGATCTGCGTGACAACAGGCTCAATGGGCAACCCCTCATAGACAAGCCCCTCAATTGTCGGGCGCACCTCTATGTAGCATACGAATTTCAGGTCTCCTTTGCTCCGGTAGTCCCTGCTCTCAACTATAGGCGGCGTCAATGGAGACAAGCCCTTTGACTTTATCGTGCTTACGTAATAATCAGGGATAAGCCTGTCCAACACTTCGGTCTCCACGTCCCGTCTATATCTCTTTTCTATCAAGGACATAGGGGCCTTGCCGGGCCTGAACCCCGACATTTTCGCCTTACTCCTGACATGTTGTAGCGACTTTTGTATCTCTCCCTCCAACTCTGCTGCCGTGGCCTCAATTGTTATCCTCTTTCTTGTAACCGAAATGTCCTCTACAAGGCTATTCATCCATCCTCCTAAAAAAAGTGTTTTGTGACTATAATTATTCCTCCTAGTGTAAAATATTGTACAGTTATTTTTCAATCTTTGGGCAATAGTGGGTGCATAAAAAAGTTGTGGATAACAAGTGGTAATAAAAATGCGTATAAATGGGGTCAAGGGGACTTCTTCGTGCCCGGGGCGGCTCCGCCCGCACGGCGGGTGTTGCCGCACCCCCTCCTCAGACCTCCCCCGCAAGGGGACCAGTCCCCTTGACATGGAGGAGTTAGGGTTATCTGCGGATTCGGATTAAATAGGCTGATGGCAAGAGAGGGGGGGTGCCAGTGGAACACCTCTCCCTCTACAGTCAACTTAATGAGAGAACAACCGTATAAAAGCGGCTATAGCGGCTGCCTGTGCAACCAACATGGCGGCTACCCACTTTATAGTGTCTACTTTGGAACGCTCAATCTCCGCTCGTACTTTTTCAATCTCCGCTCGTACTTTTTCAATCTCGATTTTCATTTCCATGCGTACTTTTTCAATCTCGACTTGTAATCTATTTACATCGGCTTTTGTAGCTAAGGCGGATTCGGCAACGTCCTTAAAGACCTCGGCGATTTCCTTGGCTGCTTGCTTATCAATGTTAGCTCTTTTTAGCCGTTCGTATATCTTCAGCGTATCTATGTTTGTATCCATACCCTTATGATAGCACATACACGGGACTAAATCAACCCATCGGCTAACATTACCTTGGCTCTTTCCAACTTTGAGTGGGTAAGATGAACAACCCCGCCTATGTATGTTATGTGATGAGCAATAGCAAACCTTATCATGGTGCCTTTAATCTCTATTGTTTTCGAGGGAAAGCCTATAATGGATAAATCTGGTAGATTGTACCTCCCGCTCCCGTTGGTCGCTAACCGTAAGTTGAGTTATCCACAGGAAATGAAAAGGACCCCCATTTGACGTACCATAAACTACAACACTTGTCTCTTCATTTTTTCTTCAACTTGTTATGTTTAACTATACGTAATATGATAGTACAATTGCATCAAAGGTATGAATTTAATCTATTAGGATTGAGCATAATGGGGTCAAGGGGTCTGGCCCCCTTGCGGGGTGGGTCTGAGGGAGGGGCGGAGCCGCCTCCCTTCTTTATCTTTGTTTTTTTTAGATGATAGCGAAGATAATAGAGTTCAGCGCGCGCAATAAGTTTGCC
>JADGAE010000076.1 GCA_015232165.1 Nitrospirota bacterium | reverse complement strand
TCAATCCTAAGTTACCGTGAAAATACATTTTCATCGGCGGGGGTGAATATGACTCATATTCATGAAGGTTTCTTATTTGAACCGAAGGAAACTGTTCTTTATTTCCCGAGTAACGTTGGATGTTTCGTCGAAATTTGACAGTATCCTGGGGGTGATGAGCACAATAAGCTCCGTCCTTCTGACCCTGTCAGAGCTGCTCTTAAAGGCATACCCCAAGATGGGGATGTCACCAAGCAAGGGGACCTTTGTCTCCGTGGAATCGACGTTTTTAGACCTTATACCTCCTATTATAACCGTTTGTCCGTTGGTGGCGACAACGGAGGTATTTATTCGTCTTTTCAATATCAGGGGGGAATCTATCTTGGAGGTCTGATTGGTTTGTGCCTCGCTGACCTCCTGGGATATCTCCAGGGTGACAAGCCCCTCGGCATTGATCGTGGGCTTTAGTCTCATCAGGACGCCCGTGCTTTTGTACTGGACGTTTCTCAGGACACTGGGGCTGGTTGTCGATGAGCTGACGTCCGTGGAGGAGACCTCGCTTGATATTATAGGCACGTCATTACCTATCTGGATGGTTGCCTCCGTGTTGTCCAGTACCATCAGGTGTGGTTTGGAGAGGATTTCGATCTTTTTATCGGTAGCCAGCATGTTGATAAGCGCCTCTACCTTTGAGTTGTCCGCCGTGAAGTGGTATCCCATACCTGAGCTGTTATCCAGACCAAGGTGTCCTAGCGTGGAGAGTGCAAACTTGCCATCAAGCATTCTACCGGAGAGGTACCACTCAAAACCCATGTTGTTCTGGTCATCAATGTCCATTTCGGCAATGGTGGCCTCAATGAGCACCTGCTTTGGCGGTGTGTCAAGCTCCCTTAGCAGTCCCAGTATGTTTCTGTATATTGAGGGTGTGGTCATAAGCATCACGATGTTTCTCCTGTCATCTGAGGCAATCTTTAGACCTTGTGTGGAGAACCCGCTTGATGTTGCCGCAACTGAAGCAACGGCAGGAGGCGATGTGGTGGTGGCGGTTGCCACCTGCGGCTTGCTTTCTACCTTTGCCTTGCCATCTGTCGTACTGGTCATTACACCGTAGAGCTTCTGTATGGAGTTAACAAGTTCGGAGGCCTTTGAGTACAGTGGTAGATAGGAAAAAGCCCTTTCTTCAACACCAGCCGCCTCGGTGTTATCGAGCTTGTCTCTCCACTGTTGTACAAAGTCCATGCCCTGTTGGTCAGGCGTTGATACCAGCACGCTATTTAGGGCCTTGATCTGGATAAGCATTACACCGGGTTCTTTATGGTCCGCTGCCACGTGTATGCCAAGCCCCTTTAGTATAGACGTCAACTGGAGGACAAACTCCTCCGGTTTCCAGTAGGTCAATCTCATGAGGGAGAGTTTTTTCTGGTGAAGATATGGGACATCAATGGTGTCTATGAAGTTAATGACCTCCTTCATGGCCGATGCCGGCCCCATTAGGATGAGCGCATTGTCCCTGGGATAGGTCTTTGTGGTCACAGCCCCCTTGTACAATTCAACTATGAGGGGGGCAAGGTCGGCAACCCCAACGTGCGTCAGGTTGACTATCTGAACCACGGTCATCGAACTGACCGCAGGCATCCTGCCAACCCTCACATCGGTTGGTTCTCCGACGGTTGCCGGCTTTAGTATATACAGACTGCCCGCCTTCTCACCTACCAGCAGACCCTTCTGTCGCAACAGCTCCACGACAATATCCAGTGCACCGCCGGCGGACATCTCCCTGGTCATCCTGAGCGTCACGGGGGTCTTCATCCCCTTGACCGCCTCATCTATGAAGAACGTTACCTTTAAGGCGTCGCCAACGGCATATATTATGAAGTCCGACAGAGGCATACCATCAACGTTTATCATGACCGGCTTGTCCTCCAGGGCCAGTCTCTTGGGGTCAACGGGGTGCAGTTCAAAGGCCAATTTGTCCTTTGCAGTCCTATCATAAGAGGGCATCTGGAGTGTCTCTGTCCTGTCATCGGAGGTCTTCTGCTTTTCAGGGCCATTGAGTTCTTTAAAGCGACTGCCAGGGATTATCCTCGACGTCGCGTTGTCGCTGACACCGCCTATGCCAAAAGGCTCCAGATCGACTCGCTTGACTGTTTTCGTACATGCGTGCATCAGTATCAGCATCGCGCCCAGTAATAAAAAATACCTCTTCATTAATCCTACCTCGTTATCTCTTTACGTCAAAGACCTTTAACTCTTGCTCGCTGCCGTTGTCCCTTAAGACCACCGACAGTCTCTTGATGACTGCCAACTCTCTGCCGTCGCCAAGCTTGTCCTTCTCCTTTAATATGTAGAGGGTGTCTGTGTTATCCATAAGCACGGCCCGCACTACGCCGGTGTTTAACACCCCCACAAGGCGATAAATCTTTGCAGGCGCTGCTGCAGTGGCAGTGTCAGGGGCATATTTGCCATCGGGGGAGAATATGTTGCGCATCGGGAGATGTTCGTATTGTCTGCCCTGACGTTGGAGTAATCCAGCCAGCGGGCTCTTGTCCTGCGCTCCTCTTGTGGAGTCAGTCGTAACGACCTTGCCCTCCGTAATAGGTGTCTTGCCATAGCGCGCCACGAAAAATGGCATGACCGATACAATGATGACTACGATTAAGGCATCAAACTTGAACCTCCTGAAGCCATACAGCAGGGTATGTCGCAATACCGCCAAGATTAATCCCTCCTAATCCCTAATGACTTCCTAATGTAACCCGAAACAATGAGTTTAACCGTATAGGTATTGCCACCTCCGCTGATTTCAACGTCCCTTACCGCCAGGATAGGTCGCACACTTAAGATATCCTTCAACAGCTCAACGACCGCCTTGATCTGCCCCGAGGCCCTTATTAAGACTGCAGCCTCGGACAACATCGGCTCTTCAATGCCGTCCAACATCTGGAAGTTTAACACATTCAGCGACCTTTTTTCAGCCATCCCCGTTATGGACCTGACCAGGTCGGTCTGGATTGCCGTCTTGTTGGCGTCTTTGGGATACAGGAGGGTTGCCAGTTCCTGCTCCACTGCCGGGTCCGCCTCTGCATCCAGGGCCAGATACCGCCACATCAGTTCTTGCTTGGTAGCATAGGTGGCTTGCAGCTCCGACAACAAACCGCGTTTGCCCTGAATCTTCTGGTGCATAGGCACCACCCCAAACCGGATTATAAACAAAAGAATCAATAGAAAGACTATAGGCTTATTCATTCGTATGTTATAAAAAAATACGCATGACAACAGTATAATGGGGTCAAGGGGGCTGGCCCCCTTGCAGGGGGGGTCTGAGGGGGGGGCGGAGCCGCCCCACTTCTTATCTTTTGTCTTTTGTCTTTGCCTTTGATCAATGTTTGCTTGCGAAGGCTTTGAAGGTGAGGTCTTCGAATATGGAGTTTTTTTGTTCCAGCCATTGCAGGAGGGTTATGTCCAGGCGTTTGGATTTAAAGCTTTCAAGGAGGCGGTTGAAGTTTGCGATGTGTTCTTTGGTACGTTTTTCGCCGTACTGTAAGGCCGTTCCCGTGGCTATCAGAAACGCCCAGTCACTACTCTGCCCCAGAAGCAGCTCCCTAACCAACTGGTTGAGCACCCTGATCGTGAGGGGGTTGGTTTCGTTGTAGTGCTTGTTGGCCAGATTCACCATTGTTGTAGCCATAGAGAAGAGGTGCTTGTATATCCAGTCGTTTTTGTCGTTGAGCCAGACGTCGTAACCGCCCTTGTCCCCCCAGGTAGAAGGGCTTGGAGTGATCACCTGGTTATCCGGGTGTCTGCTCAGGTACTCAAGGGGGGTTATGGCCTCTATCGTCTTGCTGTTGTGAATCTCACGGAAGACGCGGTACAAGAACTCCGGCCCCTCAAACCACCAATGGCCATACAGCTCGGCGTCATAGCAGGAGACAATCACCGGGGGTCTGTTCATCCCGCGCGATAGCGACCGGATATGGCCGAACCTCTTGGCAAAGAAGTCCCCGGCATGGAGCATGGTCTTGTTCAGTGCCGTCTCCGGTCTGTAGGGTTGCTTGTCATCTGCCGGTCCCGTGACCCGGTAGTACTTAAGGCCTGTAAAGACGCGTATACCATCGGGGCTTATATATGGTTTGATGTAGTCAAAGTCGAGGTCGTAGCCAATGTCCTTGTAGAAGTCGCGGTAGTCAAAGTCCCCAGGGTAGCCCGACTTGGAGCTCCACACCTGCTGTGAGGACAGCGGGTCGCGGGCAAAGGCAGTCACCCCATGCGGCGTGTACACGGGGGCATACACGTTGTACTTTGGGTAGGGACTACCCTCCGTCAGCCCGTGGGTGTCAAGGAAGAAGTACCGTAGCGAGTGCCTCTTGAGCACCTCATCCAGCCCCTCGTAGTAGGCACACTCGGGCAACCATATGCCAATTGGTGGTTTGTTAAAGTGTCGAGTGTGAGCCTCCACCGCAACGTCTATCTGTACCTCAACGGCCTGCGGGTTGACGCTCAACAGCGGCAAGAAGCCGTGTGTTGCACCACAGGTTATGATTTCGAGTTTGCCCAGGTGCATGAAGTGTTTGTAGCCGATTAAGATGTTACAGTCGAGGTCGTCCGTATAAAACGCCTTAATCTCCCTGAATCTTTGATTATAAAATAGCGCCAGTGGGAGAAAATTCCCGTCGTTGGTCAGACGCCTGATTTCCAGTTCCGACAGCTCTATGAGCCTGTCCAGGTGTCTCAGATACCGTTGTCTGAGGTGCTCGTCGGCCAGCATCTCTGCAAGCGTGGGGGTTATGGACGCGGTCAGCCGGAAGTCGATCCCCTCATCCACCATCCTCTTCATGATCATCAAGAGGGGGATGTAGGTCTCGGTCATGGCCTCAAACAGCCAGTGTTCTTCCAGGAAGTAGTCGTACTCCGGGTGCTTTACAAACGGAAGGTGGCTGTGCAGCACCGGCAGCCAGTAGCCTTTTGTCATGACAGGGACAGTCTCTCCACGTTTGATACGCTAACGGGATACACCAACAGGCGGCCTGGGGTTCTCATAGATTCTATAGTAATCCTCCCTGGACAAGACAGTCCCATCAGGCATCTCAAAATACATCTTTCGATCCTCACAGTACACAATTGGCAGACCTTTTTTCCTCAGGTCGTCCTGAGCCTTTTTAACCGCGTCCTGTCCTATTCTTTCATGCTCTGATAACTGATCATTCAATTCTTTAAGCGTCTCTTCATCCATTATATGTACTCCTTAAATAGCCCAAATAACCGTTCGTTTTTTATATCGTAAGCATCTTGTTGTCCTACCGCTACTTTTATAAAATCTTTCCCGCCATTATATATAATTTCCCATCTAAAGGCTAATTGTCTGTAGATATGCCAAAAATTCTGCCTGCTCCTGTGAAACCTTCGTACCACATCCTCATCGGGGACGTGATGTCCACCATTCTTTACCCTGCGTACAATCCTCTCGATAGATACGTCTGAGGCATCCACGAAGATATAGATCATCATGTACCCTGTAGCCAAGTGACTTTAATCTTTCAAGCTTCAGAAAGTTTTTACCGGCCAATGTAATCTCTATTATAAAGGATACGCCTTCATCCATACACTTGTCGATCTGCGCAAAAAAGAGCCTTGCCGCTTTAATCCTCACACTATCCACGTCGTGTGGATTTAGCTCCCTGGCTATATCATCGGCATTTATGTATTGCAGACCACGCACATTCATAAAATCCTTCGCGAAGGTTGTCTTACCACTGCCGTTGGGACCGGCTATTATATAAACGTCTAATATGGTCTCTCCACATTTGATCCGCTAAATGTGTACTCCCATGACTCCGACTTTTGGCTGCCGGGTGATTTTGTTGTCAACCTGCTGCGTCTGATGCAGAAGTTGCCTGTCAGATCAATGGAAACGCCCTCCAGCCTGTACGCCGGGTAGTAGATCGTGCGTGAGACGAGCATGTCGTAAAACACATCCCCCTTAAAGGCACCTATGATGGCAACTGTGGGGTTAAATCCGCCCTGACAGTTTATGTATCTCTTGCCCGATGGCGTTGAGATGTCAAATGTGGTGATGTGCCTTGCCTGTCCCGGGGATAGCTCAAAGGCAACCAGGATGAGGTTGGCGTTTGAGATTCCCACCTGTCCCTGCCACTGTCTCAGGAAGTCAACGGTTATATCCCAGTACACAAAGACAGTGTCCTTGTTTACCGGAAGCACGACCACCTCGCTGACGTCATATCCACATGGTATCTCAACCTCGTCCTGTATAGGGTAGCGGCTACCCTCTGAGGCAAAAACCTCAATAGTATGTGAATCCACCACTTTGTCTTTTGGGCACATTTCCATATCCGGTAAGATTAATCGTAACAAATAGACCAAACCAATGTCAACTCGGAGACTGCCGTCCAGGACTATAAATAACGGAGCATAAAGATTTAGAACATTAGGGTTAAGAATAATGGGGTCAAGGGGCGAGCCGCCCCCGGCTCAGTGGGGGACTGGTCCCCTTGACTACGTAAAATACACGTATGACCCCTTTATAGGCGTTAGCTCAGGTTTGCGGCCATGAGTTTCGCAACGAGCTTTGTAAATGCCGCCGGGTCCTTCAACTTGCCACCTTCCAGCAGTACGGCCTGGTCGTATAGCAGGCGTATGCCTTCGTTTAGTTTTTCGCTTGTGGCGTTGTCGTTAAAGGTTTTCTCCATTGCCTGTATCAGCGGGTGAGTGGGGTTGAGTTCGAGTATCCTCTTGCTTGTTGGCACCTCTTTGCCCATGGACATAAACAGTCGCTCCATTGCCGGGTCCATTGCGTGGTCGTCGGTGACCAGACAACAGGGAGAGTCCTTCAACCTGCCCGATAGACGTACCTCCTTGACCTCCTCCGCAAGACGGTCGCGCATCATATCAAGGAGCTTTTTAAACTTCTTGGTTGTCTCCTTTTTTTCCTCAGCCTCTTCTTTATTGTCGAGTTTGATGTCGCCCTTGATCACGGACTTAAACTTCTTGCCCTTGTACTCAAATAGGTTGAAGATGATGTCGTCAAACTCGTCAGACATGATCAGGACGTCGTAGCCCTTGTCCCTGAATGCCTCGATGTAGGGAGAGCTCATGGCCTCCTCAACCGACGGTGCCGTAATGTAGTAGACATCCTCCTGTCCCTCTTTGACTGAGGCTACGTAGTCCCTGATAGTCGTAAACTTGTCCTTGTCTGTCCTGATGGACTTAAACAGCACCAGGTCGGCGATGGCCTCCTTGCGGCTGAGATCAAAGTGGACTCCCTCCTTGAGTACCTTACCAAATATCTTGAAGAATTCCTCGTACTTTTCCGGCTCCTTTTGCATCATATCGGCAAGGGAGTCAAGCACCTTTTTGGTCGCATTTTTATTTATGATATCCACCTGGCGGTTGTTTTGTAGCATCTCCCTGGATACGTTCAGTGGCAGGTCGGAGGAATCAACAACCCCCTTTATAAACCGTAGATACTTGGGCAAGAGCTCCTCGCAGTGGTCCATGATCTTTACGCGTTTGACGTATAGAGCCGTTCCGGTCTTGAACTTGTCAAAGTAGATGTCAAACGGGATCATCGCCGGGATGTACAACAGTGCCGTAAACTCCGACGTACCTTCAGCCTTATAGTGGATCACCTTTAGGGGGTCCGTGAAGTCGTGGGATACGTGTTTATAGAAATCATTGTATTCGGCCTCGGTTATATCGGCCTTGTCCTTGAGCCATATGGCCTTCATGGAGTTGAGGACCTCGTCTTCCTTGACCTTGACCTTTTGGGACTTGTCTATGGAGCTGTCCGTCTCCTTTTCAACCTCCATTACGATAGGGTGTGCAATATAGTCGGAGTACTTCTTGATCAGGCTTTTGAGTTCCCATGTGTCGAGGTATTTCTCCTCTTCCTTTTTGATGTGCAGTATTATGTCGGTTCCTGCGGTTTCCCTTTCGGTGTCATCGATGACGAAGGCACCCTTTGCCTCAGATTGCCACTTGATGGCCGGGTTGTCCCCTGTCAGGGCACTCTTTGAGATAACCGTCACACTGTCGGCTACCATAAAGGAAGAATAAAACCCCACGCCAAATTGCCCGATAAGTTCAGGGTTGT
>JADGAE010000075.1 GCA_015232165.1 Nitrospirota bacterium | reverse complement strand
GCGGAGCCGCCCCTTTCTTTCTTTGTATCGCATGCAATCGAAACGCGCTATAAATGTGATTGCCGGGCTACCGGCGCCCTGTCAGGTTTTTTTTATACGGAATATGATATCCTGTCTGCATGACCTTGTTTGTGAAGAGATATCCATATGAGTGGATACTTATAACAGTTCTTCTGTCGTTGAGTGTGTTGAGGGTGTTATATGTCCTGTATGGGCCGCTTGACCTTAGCGCTGATGAGGCGCTTTACTGGGATTGTACGCGCAGGCTGGAACTCAGCTACTACTCAAAGGGGCCTCTCATCGTCTATCTGATGTATGCCTCAACTTCGTTGTTTGGTACCAACGTATTTGCCATAAGGATAATGGCCGTGGTCATATACTTGTTCAGCAGCATATTCCTGTATAAACTCGTCATGGCATTGTATGGCAACGAGTCTATATCCCCTGAGAATTTCAATGAGGATAAACCATGCTATAGCGACCCGCGCTTGATTGCCCTTGTCTGTGTGCTGATATTCCAGGTAATACCGCTATTTGCAACGTATGCGATAGTGTTCACTATTGATTCGCCCTTTGTCTTTTTCTGGATACTCGCCCTGTATCTCCTCCGCAGGGCCCTTGCACAGACATCCCGTGGATACGGTAACTGGATACTGCTTGGGGTGGCAATGGGACTGGGAATGCAGGCCAAGTACATCATGGTCATGTTTATACCATGCGCCTTTGCATTCATCCTGCTGACCCGATACAGACCGCTGCTGCGCTCCTGGAAACCATATGCGGCATTTGTCGTAAGCATACTCACCTTCTCTCCGGTTATCATATGGAATATGCAGCACGATTGGGTGACGCTCAGACACACCGCCGGACACGCACATATATCCGATGGGCTGCGGATTGTCCCCTTGAGTCTCTTGGAGTTCCTCGGTGCACAGGCGGGGGTTGTGACCCCGGTGGTGTTTGTGCTGCTCTTTGTGGCGCTGTTCAGGCTCAGGGGGGATGGTTCAAAGGGACAGGGGGACTTCTTGTTTTATTTCTCCGTGCCGGTGTTTGGTTTTTTTCTGCTCAAGAGCGCCCAGGGCAAGGTGCAGGCCAACTGGGCCATGACGGCATACATCACGGGGCTGATCGCATTTGTCAGGTACTTCTTCTACGCGCAGACTAAAGAAACCCTCAAAATAACGGGGGTACACACCAAGAGAACAATCGTTATCGGGATAATTGTGGCCGTCTTGCTGACGTTGACAGGTCTCTTTCCACAGGCGGTAGGACTCCCGCTCAAGCTCGATCCCACTGCCAGACTCCGGGGATGGCATAGACTCGGTACCGAAATTGGCAGACTCCACGATGAGCTGTCAAAAACGGGGCATGTCCTTATCCTCTCAGACAAGTATCAGATAACGAGCACCCTGGCCTTCTACGTAAAGGGCAATCCGATAACGTATAGCATAAACCTCGGCAGACGCATGAATGAGTACGACATGTGGCCCGACATCAACAAGGCCGCAGAGACTGTCAGGCAAACCACGGCAAAATCGATACACGGTCTCTTTGTCACCGACGGTGACACTCCCTTGGATACAATCGTGTCTGCGGCTTTTGACCGGTGCGATAAGCTGCTCGTTGATATCAATGAAAAAGGTCGTCTCTTAAGGAAGTATTCCGTATTCAAGTGCCTCGGATTTAAGGAACTGCACGACAAGATGCCGCATACGTATTGAGGTATTAGATTGCAAGAGACGCTGAGGGTATGTGAATTCTTTACAAGCATCCAGGGGGAGTCCTCCTATGTCGGTCTACCGTGCGTGTTTATAAGGCTGACGGGGTGTAACCTGCGTTGTGGATACTGTGACACACGCTATGCCTACACGGAAGGGACGGATGTGACGGTCTCACAATTGCTGCGGGATGTACAGGCCACCAGTCTAAGACTCGTTGAGATAACCGGCGGTGAACCCCTTCTCCAGGATGCAACACCGCTTCTGATAGACGGTCTCATCGACATGGGGCTTAAGACGCTTATAGAGACAAACGGTTCCGTCAACATAAGTCGTTTTAACAGGAATGCCGTCTTTATAGTTGATCTAAAGGCACCTTCAAGCGGGATGGCTGCCTACAACGACCTCTCAAACCTCAAGGCATTAAGCTCCACCGACGAGGTAAAGATAGTCCTCGGCAACAGGGACGATTATCAGTGGGCCTCAGACCTGATAACCCGGTATCGTCTGACTCGGCGGTGCCATGTCCTGCTATCTCCGGTTGCCGGTACACTGGAGCCGGAAACCCTCGCCACATGGATACTCCGCGACGCCCTCGATGTACGCCTGAACCTCCAGCTCCACAAGTACATCTATGGTGCAGACAGGCGCATGGTCTGAAACGCAAGAAAGGGGGACCTCCGGTGCGCTTACCACGTCTGCCAGTGTATGTTTTCCTGTTTGAACTTGTCTGTGACGTGCCCCTTGTTTTTTGGGATGCCGATTGGGATAACGTTGAGCGGGATGATGTTTTTGGGGATGTTCAGTATCGCCCTGGTGATATCGACCCTATCCTGTTCGGGATACACCGCTGTCCAGACTGCACCCAATCCCAGGGCATGCACGGCCAGGAGGATATTTTCCGTAGCAGCGCAACAGTCCATCACCCAATAGTCTCGGCTGTATCGTTGGTCCTTCTCAGGAACGCCGCAAACAACAATGGCCGCTGTCGCCTGAGCAAGCATCTTTGCATAAGGTAATCCGGTACAAAGTTTATCAAGGGTATCCCTGTTGGTGACAACGACAAATGCCCACGGTTGAACGTTCACCGCCGAGGGTGCCGCCATCCCGGCCCTCAGAACCTTTGTTAAATCCTCACGGGAGACCGCATCTGCCGCAAAAACCCTAACGCTGCGGCGCGTCAAGATATTATCAAATGCCTCGTTTTCCATAGATACCTCGTATCTTTAATATTTTTTTAAACCGTCTATGATCATAATACAGAATAAACCTTTTTTGCAAGGTGGGGCACCGTGGCATGGCCGATTCTGGTAGGCAACATCGGATTTGTCGTCTGCATTTCATCGTTTCGTATATAGCAGATTTACCGTAAAAATAAAGTACCTGCCCATTCAAACGAAGAAAGAAGGGGGCAGCTCCGCCCGCACGGCGGGTGTTGCCGCACCCCCCCTTCAGATCCCCCCTGCAAGGGGACCAGTCCCCCACTGAGCCGGGGGCGGCTCGCCCCTTGACCCCATAATGCTCAATCCTAAGTTACCGTGAAAATACATTTTCATCGGCGGGGGTGAATATTACTCCTATTCATGAATGTTTCGATTGGATTAAATACAAAATAAGTGGCATTTTTACGGGGTCAAGGGACTTCTTCGTGCCAGGGGTGGCTCACCCCTCCCCTTGCGGGGGAGGTCAAGGAGGGTCGCGGTAACGTCGCTGTGCGAGCAGAGCCGCCCTCCTTTTTTTTTTGTATTGCATGCGCTCGAAACGCGCTATAAAACTTTGTCTATGACGCTACCGTATGCTTTTTACCTTACGGAAGATTATGTAAATGGCGCAGTTTTTTTATAGCTGTCTCTTTTCTACATCTTGATCCCGAGGTCTGGTACTACGGTTGACAGCAGCTTGAAGTTATCGGTCAGCAGCAGCACTCCAAAGAGGATTAAGACAACGCCGCTGACTCTTACTATCGCGGGCATGTGCCTGAGCAGTTTTCTTGAAAACGACAAGAAGGTGTTTATGGCCAGGGCGGAGGCAACAAAGGGTATCCCCAGACCAACGGAATAGACCGCCAGGAGTTTTAGCCCATAAGTTGCGGAGACCGTAGAATCGGTTGAGTTGACATTTGCCGAGTACAGGAGGATGGTGCCAAGGATTGGCCCGATGCAGGGTGTCCATCCGGAGGCAAAGGCCATGCCGACAAAATATGTCCCCAGCAGATTGGCTGGTTTGTTGCTGATGTGCAGCCTCTTTTCTCTCAACAGGAAGTCCATCTTGAGGAATCCTGCAATAAATAATCCAAACAATATAACGACGCCCCCACCCAACATACGTATCCACCTCTGATGTTCCAAAAAGAAGCCGCCTAGCAACGATGACGAAGCTCCCAGTGCCATGAAGATCGAACTAAACCCGGCAACAAATACCAGCGAGTTCGCCAGCGTGGTGACAAGTACATGCCGCCTGCCCAGAGTTGCACCCACCATGCCGGGATTGCCCGTAAGGGTCTCAAACGTGAGGCCGGTGATAAAGGACAGATAGCTGGGGAATATCGGTAACACACACGGTGATACAAAGGAAAGCACTCCGGCTGCAAAGGCAAGCGGATATGATATCTCGGTCGTCACGGATTCGTCAATTCCTGGCGCAATCAGCCATCCCGCCCTTTATTTTTTCAACTGCGTGTGCGATTACGTCCATCACCACGCGCAGATTCTCTCTCACGGCCTTGGGTGAGCCGGGGAGGTTGATTATCAGGGTTGTACCACGCACGCCTGCCACACCGCGCGAGAGCATAGAGCGTCTGGTGAACCTCATTCCCTCTGCCCTCATCTGCTCGGCTATGCCGGGTATCTCTCGGTCAATGACATCGAGTGTTGCCTCGGGGGTCACGTCCCTTGGAGACAGTCCCGTGCCACCGTTGGTTATGATGAGGTCTACCTTTTCTGAGAGTCCAATCAGGGTCTGCCGGATGATATCGCGCTCATCGGGCACGATATCACAGTGGAGCACCTCACAGCCGATCCCCCTCAGGAGTTCAACTGCCACAGGGCCGCTCTCATCAACCCTCTGTCCGCCTGCACCCTTATCGCTGATCGTGACAACCGCCGCCGTTATATTACTTGGATTCATGGCCCCCGGGTTCATGTATCTCTATGGCATCGCCCGGAAGGAGCGTTCCACCCCTGAGGATACGGACAAATATCCCCTCCTCGGGCATAACGCACTGTCCTGCCTGGTAAAATATTTCGCATTTACTGTGGCACTCTTTGCCGATCTGTGTGACCTCTGCCTCTATGGAACCCCCAAGGCTAATCAAGGTGCCAATGGGGAGAGTCTTGAGTTCGAGTCCTTCGGTTGTTATGTTTTCGGCGAAATCACCGCATGTGACGTCCAGCCCCGCATCCTGCATCTTCCTGATGCTCTCTATGGCAAGCAGGCTGACCTGCCTGTGCCACTTGCCGGAGGCGTGGGCGTCTCCTTCAATGCCATAGTCCTTGAGCAAGTTGGCCCGCTTTACAGGTTTTTTCCTCCGGCCCTTATCTTCGCTAGTGTTGATCGATACAACCTTACCTGTCTTGTTTACCATAGTAAATAGTATAGCATAGTCTTTGGGTAAAATCCACTGACTTTCTTAATGTGGGTCAGGGCAATCGCATTTGACCGGAAGATTTGGTATCCTCTTTAAAAAGCATGGTAAAATTCTTGTAAAGGGGTCAAGGGTGCCGGCCCCCTTGCGGGGTGGGTCTGAGGGAGGGGCGGAGCCGCCTCCCTTCTTTACTTGCCTTAAAGTATAGTTACAATGAAATATAAAGAAGATACGAAAATTGTCTGAACCACGATTTAACGGATTAAGAGATTATCAGGATTAGGTTAAAGGCATGCCTCAATCTTTTTCTTGTAAATCAATCCTGTAAATCCTTTCATCTGTGTAATCCTGGTTCAGACAATCACTTAAGGTCGAGTATTGACAACGCGCCAATTTTTCAAATGCGATTGCCCTTTCTTATGTACCGTTTGACAACTTATTAAATGACGTGTTACTCTAAAATTAGGATGGATGGTAACAGTCTTTAACGCTGGACAGTGAGAATATAAATGCGGGAAAAAATTATGTGCTTTTGATAAAAGCCCAAGGGGGTATGGATGGATGACGAACATTACAAGGAAGATGGCGGCATAGCCGTAGAAGAAAGAGATAACGGTAAACCTGTAAAAGAGACCGTAGAAGAAACCGGACAAGAGACCATAACAATAGTCCAACATAGGATTGAGATACCCGATATACTACCTCTGCGACAGGACAAGCAGAATTGCTGGGAGTACAAGTTGTGCGGTAGGCAGCCGGGGGGAAAGAACGCGGACAGGTTCGGCGTCTGTCCCGTTACAAAGGCCGAGGCATTTGACGGCCTACATGGTGGTACAAATGCCGGCAGGGCGTGTTGGGCCGTGGCAGTGCCCCTTGCCGATGCGGATAACAAGGGCGGGCTTGCGGCTAAGATAAAAAACTGTACTACCTGTAGCTTTCATCAGCTTGTTATAAACCAGGAGACGGAGTATCAGAGCGCCATACAATTTATGAAGAAGTCAAAAGAAGAGGAAAAGGCCAAGGTGTTTAAGGAGCCGGGGTTCATAAAGCATATCTATGAAAAGAGCAAGCACACTGCCTTTGACGATAGCTTTGAGGTAAACTCTCTGTTGATTAGCCTGCTTATAGGATGGGTGAGCATGTGTCCGTCGGTAAGTATGCTCGAGGGTAGTAAGCGTTTGTGTAAGGAAGACCTCGTCGATGAGCTCATGGTAATTGACGCCATTGCAAACCACCCAAGGACGCGCGCATTCAGCACCGTAGCAAAAACAATGCTAAAGGCTGTTCGCCGTCAAGTCACAGGATACTTCGATCCGCTAGTGAAAATTGTCAAAAAATAACGCATAAGACCACCTCCCATATAAAACCATAATACTATACTAGTAAGACTTTTACCAGTATAGTATTATCCTTGGGGTATGTGGCGGACGCGTGTGGTAATTGCCTATTAAGGCCCCGACGGCAGTGTTATACCTCCTCGTCAGTTTTCTTACCAAGCAGTTTTTTACCTTCTTCCAGTGTTGAAGCAAGCGTCTGTTTGCCTTCATCAAAGGTGGTAACTATCGTCTTTGAGACGTCCTTGAGGTAGACCGACCCGAGTTCTCTAACCTTAGTGATAGTCTCTCCGGTGTCTTTAGCTATGCTCGTTAGTTCCGTCCTAACCTGTTCGGGTACGTCTTGCAACTCATCCTTAACCTTTGTCAGGAATTCAGGTACGCTACCTTCATACTTCTTAAGGAAGTCGCTTACGGTATGGGAGACGTCGTCATACGCGGCACGGAGCTTGTCGCGGGTCTGTTTGCCCGGTTGAGGTGCCAACAGCAACCCTCCGGCTGCTCCCAACAAGCTGCCTATTACCATTGTAATCGCAAGAAGCGTTCCCGTAGTGCCACCCTCTTCTTCATTGGTCTTTGTCATCCTTGTCCTCCTTTTTTCAATAATCCCTTAGTCAAGACACTAAGAGTTGTTTTTAATGATGATACAAAACCCGTAATTTGACTCAACAATCCCGTGATGTACGAACCGGAATCCCTGAGTGTTTCACCCAACTTACTGGCTCCCTCGCTCAGGCCCTTAAATGCCGAACCCAACTCCCTGGCATTTTCTATTATCCCGTTGACCGTTGCTATGACCCTGTTTGCGTTTTCTAATGTCCTGGCAAGTTCGCCTACCATCAGCTTTACGGATTCATTGGCTGTCTTTAGCAGGTCCGTTACCGACCCCAGCATTCGGCTTATCTGGATCAATATCGGTATTATGAAAATAACAAGCACTGTTAGAAGTAGAAGCAGATAGAAATTAACACTCACTATGCACCATGCACCCTCTGATAATTAATACTGTTGCCGGCGTCATCTTTGGCATTATCTTTAGCACCGGCGCTATTTCCTTTTTAAGAGCCGTATTCATCGTCCGAGTCATCTTCGGGTCTCATCTTGCCGTTTGCTACTTTCTTGGCGGCCTCGTCAACGGCCTTTATGAGCGAGTTGCCTACGTGCTCGACGAGTTCGTTGAACTTCACCTTCACAGGCTTGTACAAGTCCTTCTGGATGTCGTGGATTGTCTTCTTTCTATCCTCCGGTGACTGCGGAAGCACCAGCACGGCTATCGTTGCCCCAATCAAGCCACCCAAGAACGATCCCAGCATTACATAACGCTTTAGCTTTTTGATCCCTTCCTCTTCCCCTGCCATATGGTAATCCTCCCTATAGCTTAACTGTTTATCTCTATTGACCACTTAACACCATAAATCAAATATAACATAAGTTATTTAGTGCTGTCAATAGCGTCCCGTATACGGGTGCATAAGAAAGTCATGGGTTGTTGCGTCAAAGAAAAGAATGGGGACTCCGTCCC
>JADGAE010000074.1 GCA_015232165.1 Nitrospirota bacterium | reverse complement strand
ACCCCATTATTCTTAACCCTAATGTTCTAAACATTTATGCTCCGTTATTTATCTCTTTCTAAAAGCTATGTCTTAACAAAGCTTAACAATACTTAACAAAACGTTAAGAGCATCTCTTGTAAGGATGAATCGCTGACTTTTAAGAGGCTCATTCTTTTTGTGTCTTGCGTAACAATGACATGTGGTATGGTATTTGATCGTAACCTTGACGCTATACGTTTTGGGATTAGGAATATAAACAAAGCAACAAAATTAATTTCCCCCATCTGTAAGTTATCTGTAAGTAGCGCTGTGGTACAATATAATCGTATACCAGGCGCATCATCTTTACAAACAATTCAAGAAGGTGGAGTCTGCAATGGTAGATGGCGAAAAAACAAAGGAACAGCTTATAGCGGAGTTGGAGCAGTTGCAAGCCAAGGTTGAAAGGCTACAGCGATATAAACCACTATATACCGTAGATGACGTTGCTATCGGGCATAGCAATGCCAGCGGGCAGGTGACTGCCAGGTTGAAAGAGAGTGAAGAGCGCTACAGGAGCCTGTTTGATAACTCTCCTGACGCGATATTTATCGCTGACCCTACAACAGGTTGCATAGTTGACGCAAACAAATCTGCGTCTATGCTCCTGGATAGACCGCTTAATGAGATCAGAGGGATGCATCAATCCCGATTGCATCCAAAAGACAAAGAGCAATATTCAATAGAGCTGTTTAAGGAACACGTCAGAGCCTCAATCAATGGGGAGAGGAATTGTCCTGTGGAGATTGATGTTGTCCGGGCAAATGGAGACACGATCCCGGTTGAGGTGTTGGGACGGATCGTATATCACAATGGAAGTCCATTCATACAGGGTGTTTTTAGGGATATTCGCAGCAGAAGAAACATGGAAGATGAGCTGAGATCGGCCAAGGAGTTTAGTGAAGGTGTTATAAACACCGCTCAGGCCATTATACTGGTACTTGGCAGGTGCGGTGAAATCATCAGGTTTAATCCATATATGGAAGAGGTCTCAGGTTACAAGTTAGAGGAGGTCAGGGGCAAGGACTGGTTTGAGACCTTTTTACCAAAGGGTGACGTACGTCATATACGCGGGATATTTTTACGGGCAATTGCGGATATTCAAACACGTGGTAATGTCAACCCAATTGTGACTAAAGATGGCAGAGAGATATTGATCGAGTGGTATGACAAGACATTGAAAGACAAGAATAATGAGATAGTAGGGTTGATATCAATTGGACAAGACATAACAGAGCGCAGGCGTCTGGAAGAGGAACTGAAAAACTTAAATGCAAACCTTGAGTCCAAAATAGCCGAAGAAATCGCAAACAGGCAGAGACAGGAACAAATGCTCATACAACAATCCAAGATGGCATCCATGGGGGAGATGATAGGCCTAATCGCACATCAGTGGAAGCAGCCGCTAAATGCCTTGTCAGTATCCGTACAAGACCTTAAGGACGCCTATATATATGGCGAGTTAAATGATGAATATCTTGATAACCTGGTCACCTCATCAATGAACCAAATCCTCTTTATGAGTAAAACAACGGATACCTTCAGAGACTTTTTCAGGCCGTCGAGGGAGAAGGTCAAATTTGACGTCAAGACGGCCGTAGAGGATTTGATATCAATGTTTATCGGCATCTTTGATAAAAGCAATATCGACATTGAGATAAAGGACTCGCACGTTTCAAGGCTGCTTGCAGAGGGCTATCCCAACGAGTTTAAGCAGGTGATACTTAATCTCCTGAGCAACTCAAAAGATGCTATAATACACGGCAGACATAATGGCGCCAATATACAAGGACATATTGAAATAGCCTTTAACAAGGATGTCTGTGGATATGAGGTCATAGTTTCAATAAGAGACAACGGTGGCGGTATCCCGGAGGATGTTATGGATAAGATATTCGACCCCTATTTTACGACAAAGGGAACAGGTGGTACGGGGATTGGCCTTTACATGTCAAGGACGATAATAGAGACAAACATGGCCGGCAGACTTACTGCCAGAAATGTTGATGGCGGCGCCGAGTTTATAGTGACATTAAAGCAATGCAGTTGATTATGTATAATAGTAGGACTAATGAAATGACACAGGTTTTTTAAGGCATGATAATTGAGTGTGAAATAATGGGGTCAAGGGGACTGGTCCCCTTGCAGGGGGTTCTGAAGGGGGCGCGGTAACGTCGCTGTGCGAGCGGAGTCGCCCCTTTCTTTCTTTGTATCGCATGCAATCGAAACGCGCTATATAATGGTAGGACAATGAAATGATAGACAAGACACAGGTACTCAATATGAACGATGTAAATAACTCAATGGCTGAGATATCAAAGGCGCTTATCCAGACGGACCGGATTTCCATCAAGGATATCTCCGATCTGATACTGCACCATGCCAAGGCCCTGACTGAGAGCACATATGGTTTTGTTGGCTATATTGATGTTGAGACGGGTTTTTTGGTCGCCCCCACCTTGACAACGGAAATCTGGGGCAGTTGCAATGTCTCGAACAAGGACTTTGTCTTTAAGAATTTCTATGGCCTTTGGGGTTGGGTGCTGGACAATAAAAAGCCGCTGCTGACAAACACGCCTGAAAATGATCATAGAAGCTCAGGAACGCCCAGGGGACATATGCCGATAAGGCGGTTTCTATCGGTGCCGGCCATGCTTGGCGATAAACTCCTTGGACAGATAGCCGTTGCCAACTCCTCACGTGATTATATGGAGTCAGACCTGGAGGTGCTTCAACACCTTGCCAACTACTATGCCCTGGCAATAGAGCGCAAGATGGTCGACGAAGAACTGATAAGACACAACCTATTTCTCGAAGATGAGGTTAAGAAACGCACAGATGAGCTTATAAACGCAAACAGGCTGCTTGAGGATGAGATACGTACAAGAAAGCAGGCCGAAATTGATCTGAAAAAGATCAACGAAGCACTCCGGCAAGAGATCAGAGAACGAGTCCTTGTTGAAAAACAATTCATCCAAAGCGAGGAGAAATACAGGCTACTCCTGAACAATATCCCACAGAAGGTGTTTTACAAAGACCGCAATAGTGTCTACGTCGCAGTTAATCCCGTATTTGCGGCGGATTTCAACCTAAAACCGGCCGATATAACAGGCAAAACGGCATTTGACTTATTCCCTGTACACCTGGCAGAACAATTCCGCATCAACGATACCCGTATCATGGAATCGGGGGTTACAGAGAGCTTTGATGAGCCTTATATAAAAGATGGCATGGAAAGTGCCATACATGCGGTACTCTCCCCCGTCCGTGATGACAATGGCGTTGTTATTGGCATGCTTGGCATACTTTGGGACATCACCGACAGAAAGCACCTTGAGGATGCCTTAAGGAGAGAAGAGGAGAAATACCGACTTCTCCTGAACAATATCCCACAGAAGGTGTTTTACAAAGACGTGAATTCGGTCTACGTAGCGGTTAACCCGGCATTTGCGGCGGATTTCAACCTCAAACCCGCCGATATGGAAGGCAGGAGAGACTTTGACTTCTTCCCCAAACATCTTGCGGAGAAATACCGCGCCGATGACCAACGGATTATGGAGGCAGGGGTTACTCAGAGCTTTGATGAAGGGTACGTGCACAATGGTCGGGAAAAAACCGTCCACACAGCAAAGACCCCCGTCCGTGACGACAATGGTAACATCGTTGGTCTGCTTGGGATATTTTGGGACATCACCGATAGAAAGAGCCTGGAGGAAGCCCTAAAGAGAGAAAAAGAGACCGCGCAGAAATACCTTGACGTAGCAGGCGTCATGATAGTAGTTATGACTCCAGACCAGAGGATAGCGCTCATTAACAAAAAGGGAGCTGACATCCTGGGATACCAGGAGAGTGATATCGTGGGCAAGAACTGGTTTGATAACTACCCTCCCGAAATTGAACGTGAATATGGCAGAGCTGCCTTTAATGCTTGCTTCACCGGGAATATGATTGATACTTTCGAGGGCTGGGTTGTTGCAAGAGACGGCTCTGAACGACTAATTTCATGGCATATAGACCCCGTTTACGACGACAATGGAAATCTCGTCTCAATGATGGGGGCCGGGGAGGATATCACCCAACGCAGGGTGATGGAAGACAACCTCATTGCGGCAAAGCAGGAGGCAGAGAGCGCCAATAGAGCCAAGAGCGAGTTCCTTGCCAACATGAGCCATGAGATTCGCACGCCGCTAAACGCAATAATGGGCCTTGGGCGTTTAATGCTGCAGACCGATCTCTCGGCAAAACAGAGGGACTACCTCAACAAGATACAGTCGTCTTCAAGCTCGCTGTTGGTACTCATTAACGACCTGCTCGATCTGTCAAAGATAGAGGCGGGCAAACTGGAGATTGAGATCGTTGACTTCGACCTCAACAGCGTCCTGGATAATATAGTCAATATGCTGACCATAAAGGCCGAGGAAAAGGGCGTCGAGGTAATGCTCTCTATCGACAGGGACGTGCCGTTTCTGCTCACCGGTGACCCGTTGAGGATAGCCCAGGTGCTTACCAATCTCCTGGGCAACGCGGTCAAATTCACTGAACAGGGAGAGATTGTGCTGGCTATAAAGGTCATTGAGATGGCCGGCAACGAGGTTACCCTGAGTCTCTCCGTCAGAGATTCAGGGATTGGCATGACACCGGAGATGGTAACCAATCTGTTTAAACCATTTTCACAGGGCGACAGTTCAACGACAAGAAAGTACGGAGGTACCGGCCTTGGCCTGAGTATATGCAAGAAGCTGGTAGAGTTGATGAATGGCGACATCCGGGTAAGGAGCGAATACGGCAAAGGAAGCGAGTTTACCTTTACGCTCAAGACCGGCTACCGACAACCACCCGGGACGGCTTACCTGCTGCCCCCCGACCTTGTCGGGATGAGGGTCATGGTGGTTGACGACAACGCAAGCGCACGCGATATCCTCAAGGATATCCTGGAGGGCTTCACAATGGATGTGACGACCGTTGATTGCGGCATGACTGCCATAGAGCAATTGAAGCGTACCTCAGAGATACCGACTCAGAAGAAATACAAAATGCTGCTTATCGATCTGAAGATGCCGCAGATGGATGGCCTTGAGACAACAAGACATATCCTGTCTGACCCTGAAATCCCCGACCCACCGGTCACAATTATGGTGACTGCCCACGGCAATGACGATGTCCGACAAAGGTCCAGGGAGGTAGGCGTAAGGTTTTTCCTCACCAAACCGATCAAGAAATCAATCCTGTTTAACTCTATATTGGAAGCATTTGGCAAGGACTCAAGGTATCAGGTCAGGCGGCATGAAACGGGGCAGTCTGAGACCAAAAGGTTGTCGGCTATAAAAGGTGCACGGTTATTGCTCGTGGAGGACCATTATATAAACCAGCAGGTTGCCTTTGAGGTTTTGACCAACGCGGGATTTGTTGTTGACATAGCCAACAACGGATTAGAGGCGGTGAGGGCCGTAGATGAGTCTCCCGGCAGATATAGCGCCGTCTTGATGGATATACAGATGCCCGAAATGGACGGCATGCAAGCAACGCAAAGGATCAGAGAGAGCTTCACCAGTGAAGAGTTGCCGATAATTGCCATGACCGCCCATGTGATGAAGGAAGAACGGGATAAATGTTACGCGGTGGGGATGAACGACCATGTCTCCAAGCCAATAGACGTCAAAGACCTCTGTGACACGCTGCTTAATTGGATACCGCCAACTGCACCGAAGGTCTCCGAGGCAGAGCCTGCCCTGCCCGGGAAGAAAGAAGCTCCGTCGCCCGATAACCTCCCCGGGATTGATATGGCATCAGCACTTGCGCGGCTTGGCGGCAACATGAAACTGCTGCTAAAGATCGTTGCAGACTTCAAGAACGCTAACACCCATATAGTTAATGACATAGGGGCTGCCCTTCAGGGGAGTGATTACAAGAGTGCCAGGGAGATGGTACATAGCCTCAAGGGCATGGCGGGCAATATTTCGGCGATGGCGCTATTTGACGTTGTCAGGACTCTTGAAGACCTGTTGATACAAGAAGCCACGACAGAGGTCCCCGGATGCCTTGCAAGGATGGCCAGGGAACTGGAAACGGTGTTTGAATCGGCAAGTTGTTTGGCGACGTTGACAATGGAACCGGCAAAGGTGGATGCAAAGCCGGAGATAAAGGCGGATGCCTCCGTTGACGTCAGCGGCCTCGGCGCGATTGTCGCACAGTTGGATATGCTGCTGGGACGCAACTCCCTGCAGGTAAAGATGTATTTCGCTAAACACCGCTCATCTTTGATATCGGTGTCCAATGAAACAGAGATTGATAAACTGGGCGCTTGTATCAACAAGTTAGACTTTAAAGGCGCCCTGTTAATTGTGAGAGAGTTGGCGACCTCCCTCAGCCACACGGAAAAAGAGATCGTCCTGATAGTGGATGACACTATAGCAAACATAGAGATAACCAATGAGGCACTGCAAGACACTTACATGACGTACTTTGCCACTAACGCCAGGGATGCCCTGGAGACGGCCCTGGCGGTAAGACCGGACTTGATCCTCCTTGACATCATAATGCCTGATATGGATGGTTACGAGCTGTTTCGTCTGCTAAAGAAAGAGCCTTCCCTGGCGGATGTGCCGGTTATTTTTATAACGTCCATGGATCAAAAAGACGATGAAACAGTCGGCCTGGAATTGGGCGCTGTAGATTATATCTCCAAGCCTATTAATCCGGCCGTAGTAAAGCTGCGAGTGAAGAATCACCTGATGCTAAAGCGACAGATGCTGCAATTAACAGAGGCTAACACCCAACTGAAAGAGTTGCAAGCACAGCTCCTTTGCTCCCAGAAGGACTATTACAGCAACATCCTCAATTCCATGCATGACTCGCTCATCGTGGTCACGCGCGAGTTAGTCATAGAGTCTGTAAACATAGCCACCTGTAGCCTGCTCGGATACGATGAAAATGAAATAGTCGGGAAAAAGATAGGCATTATATGTGACCTTGACCTCTCTCAAATGAACGAGGAAATAACCTACCGGGCAAAGAGTGGCATAAAGATACCCATGTTATTGTCTTTTTCCAGTTGTACAAGCGTTATTGACAACAGCACGGTAGTGATAGTCGTAGGGCGTGATATTACGGAGCAAAAAAACAGGGACCGATTGTTTATGATGAAGATGAGGCAGGCCCAGATGGGTGAGATGTTAAGTCTAATAGCACACCAGTGGAGACAGCCACTGGCCATGATTAACGCCGTCATCGCTACCTTAAAGGTTAAAATGGTACTGAACAAGGTATCGGAAGATGACATCAGCGAAGGTTTTGACAAAATAGAAAAACACGTCTTGTTCTTGTCCGAGACTATCAACGACTTTAGAAACTTTTACAAGACCAACAAGAGGCCTGAGTCTACCCTGTTGCATGAGGTTATAGAAAAGAGCTTAAACATCGTTGCCATGCCCTTAAAAGATAATCATGTCCAAATAACCTACGACAAGAAGATATCGTCGCCCTTTCAGACGTATCCCAACGAGTTGATGCAGGTCTTTTTAAATCTGTTTTCAAACTCCCTAGAGGTCATAAAAGATAGAAAAATAGCAACCCCACACATAAAAATAATCGAAGACGAAGATGACGACTACATCTATGTCAATGTGATTGACAACGGCGGTGGGTTTTCTGATTACGTCCTGGAAAACCTGTTCAAACAATACTATTCCACCAAGAGTGAGGCAAAGGGGACGGGGTTGGGTCTATATATGTGCAAGGTAATCATTGACGACAATCTAAAAGGTCACATCGATGCCTCAAACGTCGATGACGGTGCCTGTATGAACATAAAATTACCAAAGCGTTTAAACAAGGAGGATTCTGTATGAATGTAAATATAATGATATTGAGGGAACTTGCCCAATCATTGAGTGTCTTGTATGTCGAGGACGAAGAAGATATACGCCTTGAATACGGTAAGTTTTATATGGAGTTTTTCAGGAAGGTGGATATGGCCTGTAATGGCAGTGAGGCGTTGGATATGTACAAGAAGGAGAGATACGACCTGGTCATAACGGACATAAAGATGCCGGTATTTGACGGTATTAGCCTATCCAGGGAGATTAAGGCAATCAACAGAAAGCAGCCGATATTGGTCACCTCTGCCTACAGCGATTCCGAGTACCTGCTTGAGCTGATAGAGATCGGCGTTGAGAAGTTTATAACCAAGCCCATAAACAACGAGAAGTTATTGGACGTCCTGCTTAAGGTATGCACGGCAATAAAGTATGAAGAGGAGTACGTGCGGTGTAACATCTTCAAGATCAGACTGTCGGCTATAAACGAGCTGTTTAAAAACATCTCGCACCACTGGAGAAATCCGCTCAACGAGATCGGTCTGTTGATTCAAAATATCGAG
>JADGAE010000073.1 GCA_015232165.1 Nitrospirota bacterium | reverse complement strand
TGGATTCCCGCCTTCGCGGGAATGACAGTAAATGGCTATTTTGGCTGTTATATGTTATTCCACAGCCTGCCCCTGGCTTGAACAGGGGCAAGCAGGAATCCAGAAAGTGCTAAACCATAGATAGAGAAGATATGTGACACTTACCACTATGCTGTTTAACAATACTTAACAAAATGTTAAGATGAATTTCTTCAAAACGAATCCCTGGTTTTCAAAAAGAGCGTATCTATTGCGTTTTTACTGTCCAAGGCATATGGCATAGTATTTGCTGCTAATGTAGTAATGGTGAATATGACAAAAGGAGGCAAGACGTAACCATTTTATGGATAAGCATGCTGTCAAAGAGGAATTGAACCGATGTGCAAAAGGTATGCGTGTATTGTACGCTGAGGACTGTGAAGGGATAAGGGAAGATGTTACAACCATACTGAAGAAGTTTTTTGACGTGGTGGATTCGGTTCAGGATGGTGCTCAGGCCTTGGAGATGTATGCAGGTAATAGTTACGATATAGTCGTAAGCGATATAAGGATGCCCGGAATCAGTGGTATTGAGTTGACCAGAAGGATCAAGGCAATCAATCCTGAACAGGCGGTGATTATAATGACGGCATATGATGACCACAAGTACATGTCTGAGTTGATTAACCTTGGGATCGATAAATTTGTCATTAAACCGATTAATTTGGTAAACCTGCTGACCAACTTGCTACACGTAACCACGCGGATTACCTACAGGAGGGGACATCTCGATGACATGCTTGTCATAGCCAGGCTTTCGGCGATGAATGAGATATTGTTCAGTATTGCCCATCACTGGAGACAACCGCTAAATGCCATAGCCCTGTTTGTACAGGACCTGCTTGAAATTGACAAAGACGGTTTGTTGGATACACAAACGCTCAACGACTCCGTCAATAAGATAATGAAGCTCATTATGTCCATGTCTCATACGATAGATGACTTCCGTAACCACTGTAAGTCAACAGCCATAAAAGATGAGTTCAGTATAGTCAAGGCTATTGACAACACCATTTTTATTGTACTGGACTCCCTTAATTGTCACGGTATAAATTTAATAAGGGACTACGAGGCAGACGCTGTAATAAAAGGCAATGAGAGGCAATTTTCCAACGTGCTGATCCTTGAGATACTGTGTAACGCCATTGACGCATTACTTCATGAAAGACCGCAACAGCCATATATTAAGATCAAGGTAACAGCCAAAGACAACGGGGTTGTAATAACAATGTCCAACAATGGCGGTTGTCTTAGCGACAAGATAATAAGCAGGCTCTATGAGCCATACTTCAGCACAAAATCGATAGCCTCCGGCAGCGGATTGGGGTTGTATTTGGCAAAGATGCTGATTGAACGGGATTTCAGAGGTACGCTAAAAGTCGGCAATATTGATAACGGCGTGGAATTCAGGATAGAATTATAAACAGGGATTAACCACCATGTCCTTGCGGACACAACAAGCTAATGAAAGTCTTTGATTATATTGTGTATTTTTTAGACTTTCATATAAAATTATTATCGTTATTTTATGGAGGATTGAGAGAAATGAAACGGATGTCAATATCAACCAAGACCTTGCTGCCGCTTATATTAATTACGGCAATCGGGATAATACTCAACGTGGTAATCTCCGTGATGCTGTCAAAGTACCTGGTCATTGAGGAGATCAAGCGCGGTGCAATCAAGGGGTATAAGGACACGGTCTTAAACGCGCTGACGACAATGATGATCGCCGGCAACACCAGGGAAAGCAAGAAGGCATTTCTTGAGCAAATGGCAAGCATAATCAACGTAAAGGTCATAAGGAGTGAGGCCCTGGACAAGGATTTTGGCAAGGGCGAGGCCCACGAGTATGCCTCTGACAAGGCAGAGGTGGAGGTAATCAGTTCCGGGCACGAAAAGGTCTTCATAGATGGTGACAACATACGTGGGATTTATCCCTATGCGGCGAGCAAGAACTTCATGGGGAAGGACTGCCTGGGTTGTCACAACGTGCGAGAGGGCGAGGTGCTTGGAGCCATCAGCATAAGCATTTCAACGGCTTCAACCAATGCCGGGATCGCGCGACTCAAATATGTCTTTATAGCGGTTGGTTTATTTGGCCTGATCCTTATAAGCGTTATCTTTGTATACACCTTCAGGGTGACACACAAACCTCTGGTTGAGCTGTCAAAGGGCCTGAGACAGGTCTCGGAAGGGGACTTGAGCGTACACTTTGACTACGACGCACAAGATGAGATTGGCACTCTGACTGAGGGGTTTAATCAGATGGTCGGTAATCTCAAGGAGCTTGTCACAGAGGTTCGGGCAGCGGCGGGTACTATGTCCGAGGCCAGCGGTAATCTCAACTCCAGCTCCGGCAAGATGGCAAACGAGGTGACAAACCAGGCGGAACGTACCTCTCAGATAGCCTCCGCAATCGAGGAGATGTCACAGACCCTTACAAACATAGCAAATAACACCACGGAGATAGCCTCAACCTCAAACGAGACCTACTCAATAGCCAATGACGGTGCCAGGGTCGTTGAGCAGACCATAACGGAGGTGAAAAACATAGACAATACGGTCAGAGAGTCGGCCAGGTTGGTGAAATCCCTCGGAGAGCGCTCCAATCAAATTGGCAACATCATAAACGTAATAAACGACATAGCGGATCAGACAAACCTCCTGGCGCTTAACGCGGCCATAGAGGCCGCGCGTGCGGGGCAGCAGGGGCGCGGTTTTGCCGTGGTTGCCGACGAGGTGCGGAAGCTGGCAGAGAAGACCTCTGACGCAACCAAAGAGATCGGCGGGATGATAACCGCAATGCAGAAGGAAACCAACCTGGCGGTCTCCTCGATGAATGAAAACCTTAGCAGGGTGGATGCGGGTGTCTTATATTCCACGCAGGCCGGAGCGTCCCTTAAGAGCATCCTTTCAAGCGTGGGCAAGCTACAGGAGATGCTTACAAGCATTGCGACATCCACCGATGATATGTCCTCAGTGGCCAGTCAGGTAACGCGTGATATCGACGCCATCGCAAATAGCTCAAGGGGGACCTCCGTGTGTTCAGACGTCGTATCGGGTGCCTCCGTACACCTTGTTTCGCTCTCCGGACGCTTGATTGAGATTGTTGGAAGGTTCAAGACAAACGAAGAAGGTACAATGTTGAAGACAAAGCAGAATAAACGATTGACGTAAACGGTACATTGTGCATAAGGTGAGTTAAAAAACAATCTCTACCTTCATGCCTTACAGGCAGGCTTCAGAGAGCTACAATTACTCCGTGCGTAACATGAGTTGGTAAAAAAACCGGTGAGAATATATTAAACCTTCATGTTCATGCAGTGATAGCTACCGCGAAACCTAAATAAGGTACCCTACAGGCACGGTGTATTCACATCAGCCTGGCTGTAAGCGCTTCAGACACTCCGTCATCTGTTGGACGGTTAACCAACAATCGTTCTTATCGCTCCTGTAGATATAGTTGTCAGGCAGTTTTCTACAGTTTTTATACCTGTTGATGTCCTTTGCATCAAGATGCAGCTCAGACAGGATTACGTACATGACCTTGCCGTTGTGTTCATACTCAATGGTAGTACCAGCCTCATCACTTGCTATGAGGGTCTCATGTATCTTCTCTCCGGGGCGACAACCGACAATGTTTATATCGCAATTTGGAGCTATGGCCTCTACAAGGTCGGTTATCTTCATACTTGGTATCTTGGGGACAAAGACCTCTCCTCCGACAGACTCAAACAAGGCAGTGTTGACCAGCTCCACGGACTCCTCTATGGTTATCCAGAACCTGGTCATTCGCATGTCCGTAACGGGAAGTTCGGTTGCCCCCTCCCTGATTAATTTCAAGAACAGGGGGATCACACTGCCCCGGCTGGCCACAACGTTACCGTATCGGACAACCGCAAACCTGGTATCCTTTGCCCCAACGTAAGCGCTTGCGGAGACAAATATCTTCTCCATCGCCAGCTTTGTAGCACCATACAGGTTTACCGGACTTACGGCCTTGTCCGTGGATAGGGCTATGACCTTCCTGACCCCATTGTCTATGGCTGCCTCGACAATGTTCTGAGCGCCGATTATGTTGGTCTTAACAACCTCAAACGGGTTGTACTCGGCGGCCAGCACGTGCTTTAGAGCTGCGGCGTGGATCACGTAATCCACGCCGCTAAAGGCACGGTACAACCGCTCTCTGTCTCTGATATCTCCGATGAAGTACCGAATCGGATACTTATGCCGCGGATAGACAAAAGACATCTCGTGCTGTTTGTGCTCATCCCTGCTAAAGATGATGAGTTTCTTTACCTTAAAATTCTCAAATATGTATCGGGTATACCTCTTGCCAAAGAACCCCGTACCTCCCGTAATGAGAATTGTCTTGTCGTTTAACATTTGTGACTCTCTAGTACCTGCCTGCACACCTGAATACCCCCGTTGGAGTAACAGACATGTCAACCATGTTGAATTTGACCTCTATCTCCTTGACGACGTTGAGGCCGTCCTTCTTTGCCTCAAAGGCCTCTCTCTTGTTCGGACATACGGTTATGTTATCAACTCGTTCTTTTTCCGTGTAATATGCAACATAATCCCGACTTACGATACCTATTGGCTCCGAAGCTGCAACTTTATGGATTGAGCGCTTGCTGTGGGCATCAAAGACCTCAAGGATATACATATCATCAGTAGTCTTGCTCCTGAGAAACAGTTTGTCTCTTGACATCCCATAGAAACTGCCTGCGTCTCTGAACACGTGGTGTGGGATAACGGGGTTTAGATTGTTATATACCTTGATGACTTCGTTTCCACCGCCATCGGGTTCAACGTACACGGCGTACTGACCAAACAGGTAGCACTTCTCATCCGGTCTGCCTTTACATGGCCTTGGAGACTCGGAGTAGTTGACCACTGTCCTGGAATCGTGATACCGTCCGTTTTCAACCGTGCCGGTAACCGGAAGCTCCTTAATCGGGAGGTCCTTTACCTGTGGGAAGGGGACATCAAGCGGCAAGGGTACAACAGACGTATCCGGAGTTGTTGTCATGGCGAAGTCGAATTCCACGCGTCCGTCTCTGATTATATGACCTATGAGGGTATTTCCTCGACAATTATCGGCATCTGCCTCCCAGCTCTCTTTATCAACGGTATTTGTAATCTTCACCCAATTCTTGCCATATTCGCCAAAGAGGTTGATTTCCTGGCCTGAGTTTTCGGAATATTGGATGATAAGCCTTCCGTTGCTGCGCGGGGTGTCGGTAAACATGAACCAACCGGAGTTACGTGTCTCGCCTTTTTTATACACCGTCCAGGGCACTTTGACGTTCTTTTTTATAACCACCTGGCACTGTGCAAATGATTGACTAACGCGCACAAAACACAACATTACCAACAACGTAAATATGGCAACCATAACCCTCTGACATACCCTAAAACTCATTGAGAATCCTCCTTCTTTATATCTTCCTAAATTTAGTCATAAAATCAAACATGGTTCATTGTACAATTTTCCGACCGGTTTAATCTATGCCTCAAATTGCATTATTCAGAGGTCAATTCGAAAAAAGGCGAAAAAATTATTTTTATCAACACTATTATAAACAGTCCCTTTTCTGTTAAAATAACATTGGATGATTATTAACGACCACAGAGTCGTCAAGGCAACAGATTGGTGATGGGCCTTAAGCAGTATCGGGTGTTTAACGATGAAGTCATCACTGATGATGGTTTGATGGCGTTACGGGTGCGGCTGTTTGAGCACAACAACGTATTGATGTCGGTGCTTGATACGGTTGGGGCGCTGGTGCTTGTCATTGACAGGGATGGCTGTATCGTGTGCTTTAACCGGTCTTGTGAGAACTTGTCCGGATATGTATATGACGAGCTAAGGGGCAAACCCGTGTGGGAGATATTGTGGAGGGAGGCAGACGCGAAAGAGATTAAGGATTTTTTCGATAGTCTGTCCTGTAATAGCCATGCCTCATCACAACCTCCAGATGAGGGCGGTCTGAAGCTGGAAAATTACTGGATTTCCAAAAACGGCAGCCGGCGGCTTATATCATGGACTTACAACGTAATAATAGACAACGAGAGTGGGGTTTCCTATCTCCTTGCCTCGGGGATCGATGTTACGGCTCACAGACTTGCCGAACGGCGGCTGGAGTATCTCACACACTTTGACGCACTGACGGACTTACCCAATCGGACACTCTTTTACGATCGGTTGAGTCATATGTTGGGACAGGCAAGGCGATACAACCGGATGTTTGCGCTGTTGTTTTTAGACCTCGATGGCTTTAAATATGTAAACGATACCCTTGGGCATGACATGGGCGACTTGCTACTGCAAAAGGCTGCCAAACAACTACCTGTCTGTGTACGAGACTCCGACACGGTGGCACACATAGGCGGAGATGAGTTTGTGATTATCCTGTCCGAGTTAAACAAGACCAGTGATGCCGCCATTGTCGCAGACAAGATACTTGAAGTCTTTACCAAGCCCTTTCAGCTTGACAACCACGAGTGCGTGGTGGGCGTCAGCATCGGCATCAGCGTCTACCCAGCCGACGGTGACGATATCGACACCCTGCTGAAAAACTCCGACGTCGCAATGTATCAGGCAAAAGACACGGGTCGCAACAACTACAAGTTCTACAACTCCGACATGAATATAAAGGCAATGCGCAGGATGAAACTCGAAAGCAGTCTCAGAAAGGCACTGCAACGAAACGAGTTTACACTGAATTTTCAACCCAAGTTTGAACTCTCGGACGACAAGATCGCAGGGATGGAAACACTCATCAGGTGGCACACACCGCAGTACGGCTTTGTTTCACCGGTGGAGTTTATCCCGGTGGCCGAGGAAACGGGACTTATCATACCCATTGGCGAGTGGGTGCTTCGACAGGCATGTGCCGTCGGCATGCAGTGGCAGGGTATGGCCTCCGTGCCCCTTATAATGGCCGTAAATCTATCCGCACGACAGTTTAAATCACATGACCTGATTAAGTCAATTGAGGCAATCTTAAAGGAAACCGGCTATAATCCCGAGCTGCTTGAACTCGAACTCACCGAAAGCGTGGTCATGGAAGATGCCAACTCAGCAATAAAGGTCCTGCGCGATATCAAGAACATGGGGATACACATCGCCATAGACGATTTCGGTATGGGTTACTCCTCACTAAGCTATCTGAAACGCTTCCCCATAGACAGACTAAAGATCGACAAGTCCTTCGTCAGCGATATTACCACGGACCCCGATGACGCCGCCATTGCCACTGCCATAATTGCAATGGCACACAGCCTCAAGTTAAAGGTCACCGCCGAGGGCGTTGAGACCTCCGAACAACTGGAGTTCCTGCGCAAGCTCAATTGCGATGAGGCACAGGGATATCTCTTCAGCAAGCCGTTGGTACCGGAAAAATTTACCGAATTCTTACAGGGCAGGAAAATAACTTAAGGGGTTGTTATGAAACGACACTTGCTATGATTATTTTTAGGCGGATTTACTCTTAACGATTGACTTGACCTTTTCGTGATAAGACAGGACAGCCTCTTTTGTCTTATCGTCCATGTTGTTGTCGTTTTCAAGCAAAGACATCACTGCTCGTCCCTCGGAGTCTATATCATCAATCAATTCGCTGCGGGATATGTGCATCTTTTCAACGTTGTCCAGGAGTGTATTGACATTCTTTACAAAGCACTTGATTAGATAGACATCCCTGTCTCTTAAAAACAACCGTCTGGTCATATCGCCCGACAATATCACCTCCATGTCCTTAAGCAGCCTGCCAAACGGGCTTAGAATCCGATATGCAAAGAACATCACCAACAACACCGCCGCAATCCCATAGCACAGAAACACAACGATAAAGGCAAGTAAACTATGCTGCGTGATATTAACGCCTTCGTTGTGAATAACAGGCCGATGTGCCAGTATGGCCACCGTTATAACCACCAACACCGTTATCAGGATTATCAGCGCAACGATCAGGTTGTGCTTTTCCGAAAGAGTTGCCCTGCTGCCTGAGCCTTCGCCACCGACTTCGCTACTATTGCTTACATTGCTTCTGTCTTTCTCCATGTTTAAGTATATCACTTAAATGCAAAAATAATCAAATGCAAGAATAAAAATTTTCTTGCTGTAAATATTTCCCTGCGTAACATGACAATGTCACATTATAGTAAAATCTGGGGATTAAGAGATTGTCTGAACCAGGGATTGATCACTTTGCTTCCTACGGTCGCAGGGCAGATTAAAGGATTTACAGGATGTAAGGTATAAGGTTTTCTTTATAGCAAATTTCGATTGGATTAACTACAAAATTCACGGCACTTTAATGGGGTCAAAGGGACTTCTTCGTGCCCGGGGCAGGTGCGACCTGCTGCGACAAGATTGCGGCTCG
>JADGAE010000072.1 GCA_015232165.1 Nitrospirota bacterium | reverse complement strand
CATGCACGTGGTGAGGTTTGCAAATGCCCTTGGCACCCCCAACTGGTATGAACCCGGCCTGGCGCAGTGCTTTATCCCGCGGATTACCGTCAGCCATCTCACGTATGGTGGCTTTCCGGTGGCCGACTACTATGGAGACAAGCCCCCTGAGTGCATACTGTTCTGGGGACACAACCCCCTGGTGTCAAGCGCCGATGCAGAGCTTGCCCCGGCCCTGCGCAGGGTGTTGAGAGACGATTGCATGACGATTGCCATTGACCCCAGACGCTCCGAAACCGCAAAGAAGTGCAGGATGTGGCTGCCCATACGACCCGGCACGGATGCCGCCCTCGCCCTGGCCATGATAAACGTCATAATCACCAGGGGGCTGTACGACGCGGAGTTTATCGAAAACCACACGGTAGGATTTGAGGAACTCAGAGAGCACACAACAGGTTTTACACCACAGTGGGCCTCTAGTATCTCGCGTGTGAGTGCCGCGGATATCGAGGAGGTAGCCTGCCTGTATGCCAGCTTAAGGCCGGCGGTACTTGAGTGGGGGCTTGGCCTGGAGCAGAACTCCAACAGCCTCCAGAACGTCAGGGCGGTTGCCATCCTACGTGCCATCACTGGCAACATAGACGTCCCCGGGGGTGATATCCTCGGCATGAACGTCCTCAGAGGCTATCCCCTGCTCAAGGACAAGCTCCCGCCGGAGCAGGCAAAAAAACGGATCGGGGCCGAACACTTCAAACTCCTTGGCGGGTGGCGTGCCTACATGCCCTCGGCACACATCCCCGGGATATTTAACGCCATCAACGACGGTGTTCCCTACAGGGTGAGGGGGATGTTAGTCTTTGGCAGCAATCCGCTGTTGACCATTGCCAATCCAAAGAGGGTGCTTGAGGGCATCAGAAAGCTCGACCTGTTGGTGGTGACAGACCTGTTTATGACACCCACTGCACTGCAGGCCGATTATGTCTTGCCTGCCGCCTTCTGGACGGAGATAGACCACCTCATGGGTGTCCCGCTGGTGGCGGAGAACTTTGTCTTTGCCCAGTCTGCCGTACTACACACGCCGCACTGCCGCCAGGATGAGTGGATCATCGACGAAATCAGCAGGCGCCTGCACCTGCCTGGCAGTGAGGTAAGCTTTAAGGACATATTTGACTACCAGTTGCAGCCACTTGGCATCAACTTTGATCAGGCGGCGGAGGCGATCTATATATGTCCCCCGCACAGGTATCACAAGTACCGTAAAAATGGCTTCAGGACGCCATCAAGGAAGGTGGAACTCTACAGCGCATCTCTCAAGCGTATGGGTTACGCCCCCCTGCCCTCACACGTGGAACCACCCGAGGGACCGGAGGCATCCCCCGAGCTGCTTGCGCGGTATCCGCTGGTACTGATAACGGGTAGTCGCAGGATCGAGTTCTTCCACAGCGAGCACAGGCAGATTGAGGCCATACGTAAGTTGCGTCCACAACCGCAGGCGCAGATACACGCCTCCGTGGCCGACGCGCGTGGTATCCGACATGGCGATGAGATGCTTGTCTGCACCAGGCGCGGTCAGATAACCGTGATTGCCGAGGTCACGGAGGACATTGCCCCCTATGTGGTAAGTGTAGAGCATGGCTGGTGGTTTCCGGAGCGGTTGTCGGAGCTGTGGCTTGAGCCGGAGACCCTGTGGCAGGCCAATGCCAACGTCCTGACGGATGACTCACCCCCCTATGACCCGGCCTTTGGCTCCTACCGCCTGCGTGGCCTGTTGTGCGACGTCAGGAGAATGAATTGCCCCAATTGATAAAGTGCCGTTTACAGTAGCGTTGTGGTATGATATATAAATGTTTATACAATATGGAGGTAAATGAGTATGGCAACTGACAAGGTAGTTAGCAGCCAACCTGCAGCAGTAGATAACCTGTTGCCGAAAGAGATAGCATTGAAGGCTGAAAACATTGGGGTCATAAAGGCCAACCTTGATTGGTATACATTGATGATGTTGTCAATAATGGCAGGTGCCTTTATAGCGTTGGGCAGTGCGTTTTTCACTACGGTGATAACCGGCAATGGCGCAGGCGGGGCAATCAAGCTCCCCGGAGGGATATTGAGACTGGTTGGCGGACTGGTCTTCTGTCTGGGTCTGATCCTGGTTGTGATAGCCGGGGCGGAGCTCTTTACCGGTAATGTCCTGATCATTATGGCCGCTGCAAGTAAGAAGATATCTGCCAAGCTGGTACTAAGGAATTGGGGTATAGTCTATGTTGGTAATTTTATTGGCTCCATCATTACAGCCTGGTTGATCTACAAGAGCGGTCAATTTAAGTTGATGGACGGGCTTGTTGGGCTCAAGGCGATGGAGATTGCCGACGGGAAGTGTAACATTACGTTTTTAGAGGGCCTGCTTAAGGGGATTTACTGTAACGCGCTGGTATGTCTTGCCATATGGCTATGCTTTTCGGGGCGCACCGTGGTTGACAAGATAAGCGGTATAATATTTCCCATCACCGCCTTTGTGGCCATGGGGTTTGAGCACTGTGTGGCAAACATGTATTTAATACCGCTTGGTCTCTTTATAAAATCCGGGGCGGAGCCTGCCTTTTGGCTTAAGACCGGCAAAGCAGTCGGCGATTTTGCCACCCTTACATGGGGGAACTTCTTCATAGTCAATCTCTCAACCGTATCCCTTGGAAACACGTTGGGGGGCTTTATGGTTGGATTTATGTACTGGGTGGTGTATAACCGCAAGAATCTCCTGACCGCCGAAAATCAACAGGACCTCCTGAAAAAACTCATAGAAAAAGGCAGAAGGAAACACGAACGATTTAAAGCAGAGGGCACTGTCTCTTTAACATTTGGTTCACACATTGTCAATGGGCGACTTGAAAACATAAGTGAAGGAGGCTTACTCTGTATCTTTAAGGAACAGGATATGATGTTGGACTGTGTGTTTAGGGAAGAGTTACATCTCCCCCGGATGTTGGAACGAATTGCATGTGACATTACAACTTCAGACGGGCGGGAGATTTTAGACCTTACAGGCATTATAGTCGATGTCCATTCGGAAGGTTTAAAGACAATCGGCGTGGGCAGGTCGATTAAATTTACCGACCTTGCATCAGGGAAAAAGACGGAATTGGCTGCTTTCATCGAATCAATAAGTAAGCAGAAACAAGTAAAAGGAGGGTGATGTCTGTGCACAAGAAACTGGTCTTTAAGTTTATAATCCCTATTTTAGGGCTAATGCTGGTGGTAACATCCGTGTTGCTGTTTGTGATCATAGGGGCTGTCAAGGAGCATACAAACGAGTTGGTGAGCGCCCAGATAGGGTATGCCTCCTCTACCGTATCAGAGGTACTGTCTACGGTAAATAGCCTTATGTCAGAGGAGGTACAGAGGTCGATGAAGCTGTTGATCGCCAAGGTTGCCGGCGTAGGTGAACCATCCCTTGGGGATACGGTCAAGGTGGGTGACAAGTCCGTGCCTGATCTGTTGCTTGCCCGGCAGCCGCAGGCAAATCGCTTTGAGATCGTCGATGAGGTTGCAAAGACCATGGGAGGGGGAGCCACACTTTTTGTCAAGAGCGGTAACGACTTTGTGAGGGTCTCCACAAACGTCAAAAAGGACGACGGTTCCAGGGCAATTGGCACCATACTTGACCCCAATGGTAAGGCCATTAAAAGCATACAGGCAGGCAACCCGTTTTATGGACAGGTGGACATACTTGGAAAGCCCTACATAACCGGTTATGTGCCAATAAAGGACAAGAGCAACAATACGATAGGCATCTACTATGTAGGTTATAAGGTCACCACCTTGAAGGGGTTGGAGGACGTGGTCTCAGGTGCAAGGTTGCTCAAAGATGGTTTCCTGGCAGTTGTGGACAGCACCGGGGAGATTCGCTTTCACTCTAAACACAAAAGTCGTGACGATATCGACAAGATATTAAAGACAAGGAACAAGGACTGGACGGTGGTTGAAAGACCTTTTACGGAGTGGGGGTTTACTATAGTGTCTGCCTATCCAAACAAGGACGTTAGCGATGAGGTGTTTAAGAGTGTTGTAATGGCCTTCGTTGGTGTGTGTGTTGTATTTTTGGTTATGACGATATTTATCTACGTCATATTAAAGGGCACGATAATAAAGCCCTTAGACAAGATGGTCTATCTGGCAGGGGAGGTAAGCAAGGGCAATGTCTGCGTGGAGATAGACCTCAAACGAGAGGATGAGATCGGCAGGCTTGCCATGGATATGAACAAAATGGTCCAGTCCTTAAACGAGGTGTTAAGCAATACAATCGTGTCAACCGACAATGTAATAGAGACCATAAACGCAGTCAGGGGCAAGGTGCAACACTCCTTCCAGAGCATAAAGATGCAGCACTCACAGGCAACCCAGGTAGCCCAGGCGGCAGAGCAGATGAGCGACTCCATCACGGATATAGCCAGGAACGCCTCCCAGGTATCGGAGACCTCCACCCACGCTATGGACATAGCGATCAAGGGCAAGGATATAGTCGATGGTGCGGTGAGCACGGTCAACACAGTTCACAAGTCCACGGTGGGGTTGTCAAGTATCATAGGTGAGTTAAACAGCAGTGTCGGGGAGATATCGGGAATAGTGACGGTTATCAACGACATAGCGGATCAGACCAATCTCCTGGCGCTCAATGCGGCCATTGAGGCTGCCAGGGCGGGGGAGCAGGGACGGGGATTTGCCGTTGTGGCCGATGAGGTCAGAAAGCTGGCTGAGAAGACAAAGAAGGCAACAACCGAAATATCCGACAAGATAAACACGGTACTTTCCAAGTCCGAGCGGACGACTCATTCCATGGAAGAAGCATCCATGGGGGTTGTAAAGGCGACGGAGTATATGCAGGAGGTCAGTAATTCGTTAAACAACATATTGGAGGCGGTGCAGGTTGTGCAGGAGCAGATTATCCAGATAGCCACTGTTGTTGACGAACAATCCGCAACGGCCGCGGATATAGTAAAGAGCGCCGAAAAAACGACGCAGATAGCCACCGAAATGGAGGCTGAGTCAAGCGAGGTCATGGACAACATAAACCGCATGATTGATGGTGCTCAGGAGTTAAAGAGGTCCACCGGGGGATTTATAACCGAGTGCGACATCAGCAAAGGGGGCGGCAAACAATTAACGCAAGGTATGCAGGATACGGGGGTGCCACAGCGCAGGTTGTTGACCAAGAGGTAGACCCCACTCCCTGCATGAGAGGGGTTAGGGGAGGGTTGGATTTCCTTCCCCCCCCCTTATTACGGGCAATTGAACTCCGCCACATAATTCAACGCCTTAACCACGGGCAGGTCTTCATGGAAATCTATGATGTTTATGCAGTTGAAGTCCTGCTCGATGCGAAAGAGGTTCTCCAGCGGCACCCCAAGCAGGGTTGCCAGTATGACCCTGTTGACCCCACCGTGTGCGACAATGACGATTGTATCGTTTGGGTGTCTGGCGATGATGTCGTAGAAAGCCGGCATTACGCGGGCACTTACATCGAGAGTGCTTTCGCCGTCGACGGGACTGAAGGCAAGCGGGTTTCTTGCCCACTGGTCAAACTCCTGCGGGTAGTTCTGGCTGACCTCGTCAAAGGTCATCCCCTCCCACCTGCCAAAGTGCCGCTCCCTCAACCCCTCAACCCTGACGGGTGCCAGGTCAAAGGGTTTGCCTATCATCTGCGCGCTCTCTATGGTGCGCGAAAGATCGGAACAGTAGAGGTGTAGTATGCCTTTTGCCGCGTGCTTTTTTATGTACCGTGCAGAGCGCGCTGCCTGTTTTATCCCTTCCTCGGAGAGTGGGACGTCGGTGTGGCCTTTGTATCGTCTTTCGTTGTCGCCAATGGTCCTGCCATGACGCAACAAATACACTGTGGTAGTCATGCACACACCCGTAGACCTCTTGTCTTCACGCTATTCGATCCCCCAGTCGGAGCCAACCGTGGTTACCTTACCGCCGCTTGTTATCGTTGAACCATCCATCAGTGTAATATACACCATGCCGGAACTATGACGCCAGAGGATGTCAGCTCTGCTATCACCGTTGTAGTTGTCGCCCAGTGAAAATAAGATATTCCAGTCGGAACCAACCGTGGTCACCACACCGCCGCCTGTTATTGTTGAACCATTCATAAGCGTGGCGTATACAGTACCAGAGTTATGACGCCAGAGGATGTCACTCTTGCCGTCGCCGTTGAAATCGCTGACCCCTGATATCCTCCAATCGGAGCCAACCGTGGTCACCACACCACCGTCTATTATCTGAAAGGCATACATAAACGTGACATAGACCATGCCGGAACTATGACGCCAGAGGATGTCGCTACTACCATCGCCATCAAAATCACCGACGGCCTCGATCTTCCAGTCGGAGCCAACCGTGGTCACTGCACCACCGATTATTACCTGAAAACCATCCATAATCGTGACATAGACCATGCCGGAACTATGACGCCAGAGGATGTCACTCTTGCCGTCGCCGTCAAAGTCACCAACGGCCTCGATCTTCCAGTCGGAGCCAACCGTGGTCACCTTGCCACCGCCTGTTATTGTTGAACCATCCATAAACGTGATATAGATCGTACCGGAACTGTGACGCCATAGGATATCGCCCTTGCCGTCTCCGTTGAAGTCACCGACGGCCTCGATATTCCAATCAGAGCCAACCGTAGTTACTACACCGCCGCTTGTTATTGTTGAACCGTTGATGAACGTGACATAGACCGTACCGGAGCTGTGGCGCCATAGGATATCGCTCTTGCCATCACCGTTGAAATCATAATTAACGTACTTGCCACCAGGTGTGGGGGTTGGCGTTGGAGTCGGTGTTGGGGTTGAGGTAGGTGTAGGTGTTGACGTAGGAGTAGGTGTTGACGTTGGTGTTGAGGTCGGTGTAGGTGTTGAAGTAGGAGTCGGAGTTGGTGTAGGTGTAGACGTTGGTGTTGGGGTTGAAGAGACCAGCGACTGCAATGCCGCATCAACCTGTATACGTGGTTTGGTGACATTGTTGCGAGTATCGGTGACAGACACTCCTGTGGTTGTCAGGGCGTTAAGGACCTCCGTGACTGTGGCGGAGGGCTTTGCCTGTCTGATAACAGCCCAGGCGCCGGCCACATGCGGGGTCGCCATCGATGTCCCATTCCACGTGGCATAGCCGCCTCCCGGGATGGAAGAGTTTATCGACGACCCCGGGGCAAGCAAGCTGAGAAAACTGACACTGTTTGAAAAATCCGACACCTGATCCGAGCTGGTTGTCGAACCCACACTTATTGCAGTCGAGATACAGGCCGGAGCACTCATGCTGTCGGTGTAGCTCTCATTGCCGGAGGCTATGACCGTGGCAATCCCCACGGAGCGGAGATTGTCAACGGTTGCCTTGTAAGAAGCCCTTTCGGTATCGCAATTGCTATAGTACTGTCCGCCCCCAAGACTCAGATTCGCGGCGGCTATTTTGTATGTGTCCTTTAATTCAAATACCCTCTCCAGACCCTTAATTTGATCTGATGAGTATGTTAGTGCACAAGCAGCCTGCCCGTCGCAGGCAGTGGTACTGTCAAATCGTGAAAACACCTGGATCGCGATTATGGAGGCACCCTTGGCAACACCTGAGATGGTGCCGTTATCACGACCCGCTACGATGCCTGCCACGTGCGTACCGTGCTCACATTCCCCCGTTGGACAGGTACCGGCATATGGCATTGCCGACCCGGCTGACGTAGAACTCGTTACACCGCCTGGGCATATGGATGAGGCATAACCTGCCGAATAATTACTCGAATAACAGGCCTCCGAAATCACCGCCCCCGTCAAAAAGGTATGGGCCTTATCCACGCCCGTATCCAGGACGGCTACCGTATATCCGGAGCCGTCATATCCCATTGACCAGGCGTTAGGCGCGCCTATCTTGGTCATATTCCAGCCAGTCCTGTACGACATAATGGTATCCTCCTCGATCTTCTCCACCTCGGGCAGTGCAAGTAGGGTATCCAGTGCCGCCCTGTCAACCGTCATGGCTATATAGGGGATAAACTTGTACTTGTGGGAGTTTCTGACGTTATGTCCTGCCAACTTCCCCAGCACATTGTCCTGTGCCCGTGCAATCGTTTTTTTCTGCAAGGCGGCCTCAGAGCGTGACAACACTCCCATTGGACGCTCCGCAACATTGACCTTGACGATGACCCGTACCGAGCCGGAACCCTGTGCCTTGGACGCCAGGTATTTATAACCACCGGTTGTTGATACCTTGCCATCTGCCGGCTCCCCTGCAATACCCAATTGCACGGAACTTAACAAAAACCACATGAAGGATGCCATAGCTAACAGCACCCCTCTGCCAATACTTAACTGTTGTTTGTTTCTGTTGTCCATTTTTTTTATACTCCTTAATTTATTTGATATAAGTACCTGCCGTATCCTCTTTATATTTCATGGTAACTATACTTTTACGCATCCTGGATTCCTG